>JAHZJY010000148.1 GCA_022600695.1 Actinomycetes bacterium
CCGCGGGCGGACAGTGCCGCAGCGACCGGACCGGCGTCGGCGTTACGCCGAACCAACACCGCCGCCGTCGGCGGTTCCTGCCCCGCCTCGGCCGCCGCGCCGTAGCGCTCAGCGATGTGGTCGGCGACCCAGTCCCGTTCCCGGGCCACGTCACGATGCAGCGCGCACAGCACGGTGCCGGGCTGCGCGCCGGGGCGCGGACGCAGCGGGTGCACCGCCACCGAGCGCCTGCGCGCCTCGGCGGAGACCGCGTTGGCCAGTCGCAGCGCCTTCGGCGGGTTGCGCCAACTGGTCCGCAGCTCCAGGGTGGGGGCCGGGGTGCCGTCGGGGCACGGGAAGTCGGTGGTGAAACGCGGCAGGTTGGTGGCCGAGGCGCCGCGCCAGCCGTAGATGGACTGGATCGGATCGCCGACAGCGGTCAGCGCCAGTCGGTCACCACCGGGTGGACCGTCGGGCCGGCCGCCGAACAGCGCGGACAGGGCGATGCGCTGGGCGTGGCCGGTGTCCTGGTACTCATCGAGCAGCACCACCCGGTACCGGGCACGCAGCGCTTCACCGACCTGCGGGTGCCCGGCCGCCAGCCGGGCCGCGGCGGCCATCTGAGACCCGAAGTCCAGTACCGTCGCCGCGCGCATCCGGGCGTGCACGGCGTCGATGAGCGGTACCAGCGCGGCACGTTCGGACTGGGTCTCGAGCAGCCCCAGCAGCCGCCGGTTCGGCCCGGTATCGCGCTGCCGGGGTCCGGCGGGCAGCGTGTAGACCAGCCGCTCGAGTTCGACGTGGGTGTCGCGCAGCTGACCGGTGCCGACGAGGTGTTCGGCCAGTTCGTCGGACAGCCGCAGCACCATGGCGGTGACCACGGCCGGGGTCTTGCCGATCGGCAGCGGACCGGGGTGGCCGCAAACCACCTCGTAGGCCAGTTGCCAACGCTCGGTCTCGCTGAGCAGCCGGGCGTCCGGCTCGACCGGCAGCAGCAACCCGAACTCGCGTAACAGTTCCCCGGCGAAGGCGTGATATGTGCTGACCATGGGCGAACCGGAGGCGTCGACAGCGCCGCCGAGATGACCGGAGAGCCGGGCCAGCCGGGAACGGACCCGCCGCAACAACTGCCCGGCGGCCTTGCGGGTGAACGTCAGGCCGAGCACCTGTCCCGGATCGGCATAGCCATTGGCGACCAGCCAGACCACCCGGGCGGCCATGGTCTCGGTCTTGCCGGCCCCGGCTCCGGCCACCACCACCAGCGGGCCGGGCGGGGCGGCGATCACCGCGGCCTGCTCGTCGGTGGGGGTCGGAACGCCCAGGGCGGCAGCAAGTTCAGCGGGGTTATGGCTCGTGCGGGGGCTCATGACGGCTCCGGGGCGTGGGCCGGGCAGGACGGCCGCAGCGGGCAGTGCGAACAGCCGTCGTTGACCCGGGCGGCGAACTGCGGCCCGGCGGTGGCGGCTGCGGCGACCTGTACCGCCTGCTGCCAGTCGGCGGTAGCGTCGGGACCCAGCGCGGTCTGCTCCCGTTCGGTGGCCCCGGTGGCCGACGGTTTGCCGACGTAGACCAGCCGGCCGCCCCCGGGCCGGTCACCATCGTTCAACAGGCCCGCGGACACCGCGAGCTGGTACAGCCCGAGTTGGGCGTGGTGCTGAGCGTCATCCTTGCTGACCGGACTCTTGGCGGTCTTGACGTCGACGACCACCAGTCGGCCCTGCGCGTCGCGCTCAAGCCGGTCGATGCGGCCGCGCACCCGCACCGCCGGCAGCCCATCGGCCGCCCCGGCGACGACCCCGTCGAGGGCGACCTCGGTCCCGATCTCGGTGAGCTCATGGCGACTGGCCGTATGCCACGCGACGAATGCGGCCAGCATGCTGCGGTGGCGCTCGAGTTCGTTGGCGGCATACCAGGGCGAGTCGAAGGGTAAAGCGGCCCAGAGGTTTTCCAGCTCGGAAACGAGCTGGGACTCGGCCCTGCCCGAGTCGGCGACCAGCGCGTGCAGCACCGATCCGAGCGTGGAGTTCAGGGCACGGGCGCCGGTACCGCCGTGCCGTTCGGCCAGCCAGCGCAACGGGCAGTCCGATAGCGTCTGCAGTGTCGACGGACTCAGGTCGACAATATGATCGACACCGGACCACAGCGGCTCGTCCGTGCTGACATCGGCCAGGCCATACCATTGCGACGGGTCCGCACCCGGCACCCCGGCGCCCGCCAGCCGGGCCAATTGTTCTGCTGCACAGGCCCGCTCGTCATCCGCGACGGCGCCATCGGGTGCGCACACCGCGGCCCGCAGCCGCCCGACCACCGCCGACGCCGACAGCACCGGCGGGGCGGGCTCAGGAGACGGCGGCTCCGGGCGGCCCCGGCCGGCGTGGGCCGCCAGTTCGGCGATGAAGGGCGACGGCAGACTGACCGCGTCGCCGGCGTCGCTGTCGACCGCCGTGATCAGCAGCCGGCGCCGGGCCCGGCCCATCGCCGCGATCAGCAGCCGGCGTTCCTCGGCGAGCAGTGGGGCCCGCGCCGATACCTCGTCACCGAGACCGTCGAGCACATCGAGCAGCCGTTGGGTGCCCAGCACACCGCCGCGCGGGGTGGTGTTGGGCCACAGCCCATCCTGCAGCCCGGCGATCACGACCATCTCCCAGTCCCGGTCCAGGGCGGCGTGCGGGCTGAGTACCGCCACCGCCGCACCGGCGGGTCCGATGTCGGCGACCGGCGGCAGTTGCAGGGCGTCGATATGGTCGAGCAGACCGCGCACCGACGGCCCCGCGGTGCGGGCGACGTAGTCCTCGGCGATATCGAACAGCGCGGTGACAGCACCCAGGTTCCGCTCGGCGAGCGCGCCGTCGACCCCGCCGCGTTCAGCGGTGCGCAGCCAGCGCCGCTGCAGACCGCTGCGCTCCCACACCTGCCACAACGTGTGGCGCGGATCGCGGTGGCGGCGGTGGCTGCGCGCCGCAGCCGACAGCACCGCACGGACCCGGTTGACCGGTCCGGCCAGCGTCACCGGCAGCGCCGGGGGCGAACCGGTCAGGGCCTCGGCCAGGCCGGCATCGTGGCGGCGCAGGGCCCGGCGAAGCTGGCGCAACGACACCGGGTCGACCCGGCCGATCGGACCGGTCAACAACGTCTGCGCGCGCTCGCCGTCCAGTCCGGCGACGGTGGCCTCCAGCACGCTCAACAGCGCCCGGGCGCCCGGTTGAGCGCCGACGGGGCCACCGGTGGTGGGCGCCTGCACCGGCACCCCGGCCACCGCCAGTGACCGCGACAGGGCCGCGGCGGCCGACGCCGAGCGCACGATCACCGCCAGCTGGGACCACGGCAGTCGGTCGACGAGGTGGGCGCGCCGCAGCGAGTCCGCCACCATCGCGGTCTCCGCGTGCGCCGACTCGGCCACCCGGACGGTGACCGATCCGATGTCGTCGTCGTCCGCGTGGCCGTCCAGGGTCGGCCAGCCGGCACCGGGCAGCCCGGCCGCCACCCCGGCGATGGCGCGGGCGATCGCCGGGGCGCAGCGGTGCGACCTGGTCAGCCTGATTGTCTGGTCGGCGTCGGCGCGCAGCAATTCCGGATCGGCACCGCGGAAGCCGAACACCGCCTGATTGGGATCACCGGCGAACATCGCCACGTCGGCCCCGGCGGCCAGCACCCGAACCAGTTCGGCGGC
>JAHZJY010000149.1 GCA_022600695.1 Actinomycetes bacterium
CGTCCCCGCCATCGGGCCGGGGCACGCTGCCGCCTCGATCAACCACCTGGCCCGCGGCTGCGATATCCGCCCGTTGATGCTCGAGGCCGCTGCCGACGGCCGGGGCCCGGCCTTCCGGGTCTGGGTTCGTCCCCGGGAAGGTGCCGTCGATGAACTGTTCGCGCTGATGTGCGGTGATATCTCGCTGCCGGTTCCCTACGCGGTGGGCCGACGGGGCTGGGCACCGACCGTCCAGCTCACCGCCTATCTGCGCGGCCTGCCGGCCGACGGCTGGCTGCGGGTGCTGTGCACCACGACCCAGATCGGGCAGCACTGGTTCGACGAGGACCACACCGTCGTGGACAGCCTCGGGCGCATAGTTGTGCAAACTCGCCAGCTCGCGCTGGTACCCGCTGAACAGGGCGGCTCTGGGTAGGGTTTGTTTCCATGGTCAGAATCGCGATCATCGGCGGCGGCAACATGGGCGAGGCTCTGCTGTCCGGGTTGCTCCGGGCCGGACGTCCGGTGAAGGATCTGGTGGTCTCGGAGAAGGCCCCCGAACGCGCGGAGTATCTGGCGCAGACCTTTTCGGTGCAGGTTGCGTCACTGGCGGACGCGGTGGCGAACGCCGGCTTCGTGATCCTGGCGGTCAAGCCCCCCGATCTCGATCCGGTCCTCGCCGACTTCGCCGCGGCTGCTGCCGAGGCCGAGGGTGACAGCGCGGAGCAGGTTCTGGTCAGCGTCGTCGCCGGCATGACCACGGCGTACTACGAGGCGCGCCTGACCGCAGGGTCGCCGGTGATCCGGGTGATGCCGAACGCTCCGGTACTGGTGGGAGCCGGTGTCAGCGCCCTGGCCGCGGGCCGGTTCGCTACCGCGGCTCAACTCGAGGAGGCCGCCGAGCTCTTCCGGTGCGTGGGCACGGCGCTGACCGTTCCGGAAAGTCAGATCGACGCCGTGACCGCGGTATCCGGATCCGGCCCGGCTTACTTCTTCCTGTTCCTCGAGGCGCTTGTCGATGCGGGGGTGGCCAATGGCCTCAACCGGGCGGTGGCCACCAACCTGGCCGTGCAGACCATGGCCGGGTCAGCGGAGATGATGATGGAACGGCTCGAGTCCACAGTTGGCGATCGGCCGGACACCACTGCGGCGGAGTTACGTGCGCTGGTCACATCGCCGGGCGGAACAACGGCCGCTGGCCTGCATGAACTTGAGAGCGGGGGGTTGCGGACCGCGTTGGCCGACGCGGTGAGGGCCGCAAAAACCCGCGCTGAACAGCTCGGAACTACATCAGAGTAGTTTTAGAGATCTCTGGCAGATCAACAAACACCCGTCGCACTGACCCCACTAGCCACGCTATTCTCCTCCTGTAAGCACAGGTGGGGCCAGCGGTGGGGAAGCCGCTGGCACTGCCGTGCCCGACGGATTGGGTTGCGATGACGTCTACGAACGGGCCATCGGCGCGGGATTCCACCAGCGGCAAATCGGCGCGCGGTGGTGGTGCCGCCGAAGGTCAGGCGGCCGGCACAACGCAATTCCTCACCGTCGCCGAGGTGGCAGCGCTGATGCGGGTCAGCAAGATGACGGTGTACCGACTGGTCCATAACGGCGAACTGCCGGCCGTTCGGGTGGGTCGTTCGTTCCGCGTCCACGCCAAGGCTGTGCATGAACTGCTGGAGACCTCCTATTTCGACGCCGGCTGAGATCCGCGACGCGGTTTCCGTTCGTCGTGCCCGCTTGGGTAAGGTGGGGTCCCGACACAGGCAGGCCCGGCAGGGCCGGGTACTTAGATAGCGGAGTTCATGGGTTCAGTCATCAAGAAGCGGCGTAAGCGCATGTCGAAGAAGAAGCATCGCAAGCTGCTCCGGCGCACCCGGGTCCAGCGCAGAAAACTCGGTAAGTGATCCGCGCCGCCGTGCCGGTTTCCGGTACGGCGGATAAGCTCTGAGTCATGGAATCCGGCGGCCCCGGCACCGACGTGCCGCACTACCCCAAGGTGGTGCTCGTCACCGGGGCGTGCCGTTTCCTGGGCGGGTACCTGACCGCCCGGCTGGCGCAGAATCCGCTGATCGACAAAGTCATCGCGGTCGACGCGATCGCGCCGAGCAAGGATCTGCAGCGCCGCATGGGTCGCGCCGAGTTCGTTCGTGCCGACATTCGAAACCCGTTCATCGCCAAGGTGATTCGCAACAGCGATGTCGATACTGTGGTGCACGCGGCGGCCGCCTCCTATGCTCCGCGCTCCGGTGGTCGAGCCACGCTCAAGGAACTCAACGTCATGGGGGCCATGCAGCTGTTCGCGGCCTGTCAGAAGGCGCCGCGGGTGCGGCGGGTGATCCTGAAGTCCACCTCGGAGATCTACGGGTCGGATCCGCATGATCCGGTGGTGCACACCGAGGACAGCAGCAGCCTCCGTCCGCTCGGTGAGGGTTTCGGCCATGACAGCCTCGATATCGAGGGCTACGCCCGCGGGTTGGGCCGGCGCCGGCCGGACATCTCGGTCACCATCCTGCGACTGGCCAATATGATCGGGCCGGCCATGGACACTGCGCTGGCGCGCTTTCTCTCCGGACCGCTGCTACTCACGGTGGTCGGCCGCGACGCCCGGCTGCAACTGCTGCATGAGCAGGACGCGCTCGGGGCCTTGGAGTGGGCCACCATGGCGGGTCGGGCGGGCACCTTCAACGTCGGAGCCGACGGCATCGTCATGATGTCGCAGGCGATCCGGCGGGCCGGTCGGTTGTCGCTGCCGGTTCCGACCTTCTTGGTGCGGGCGACGGACTCGCTGGTCAAGGCGCGGATGAACAGTGAGGTCACCCGCGAACAGATGGACTACCTCCGGTACGGCCGGGTGATGGACATCACCCGGATGCGCACCGAACTGGGTTTCGAGCCGAAGTGGACGACGTTGGAGGCATTCGACGATTTCGTGCTGGGCCGGGGCCTCAAGCCGATCATCGACCCGGACTGGGTACGCTCGGCGGAGGGTCGCGCGCTGGCGCTGGCGCAACGATGGGGTGGGTCAGCTGTGGGGCAAGGGGGTAGCAGTGGCCGGTGATAAGGCGAAAGTCATTCCGCTGCATGCTGATCCGGGTCGTGCCGGTTCGCGAAACGGCCAGCGGGCCGCGTCCTCGCGTCGGCATCCCTCGGCAGCCCATCCGGGCGCCGATGCCGAACAGTTCGACGCCGTCATCCGGGAGTTCGACCGCCGGCGGGTCGGCGCCGATCCGGGTCCCGGCGACCTGGTGGCGCGTATCGCCGGGCTCGCCGACTTCCTGCGCAAGCGGTTGACCGGCGACTACTCCGTCGACGAATTCGGATTCGACCCGCAGTACAACGACGCCGTCGTGCTGCCCGCCATGCGGTTCTTCTACGACAAGTGGTTCCGCGTCGAGGTCAGCGGTGTCGAGAACCTTCCCGACAGCGGGGCCGGTCTGGTGGTCGCCAACCACGCCGGCACGCTGCCCTTCGACGGCCCGATGCTGGCGGTCGCCGTACATGATCACCATCCGGCCCACCGGAATCTACGCCTGCTGGCCGCCGACATGGTCTTCGATATGCCGGTCCTGGGCCCGGTCGCCCGCAAGGCGGGCCACACCATGGCTTGTAACGTCGACGCCAGTCGGCTGCTGTCCGGGGGCGAATTGACCGCTGTGTTCCCTGAGGGCTACAAGGGCTTGGGGAAACCGTTCCGCGACCGCTACAAGTTGCAGCGCTTCGGTCGCGGCGGCTTCGTCGCGGCGGCGCTGCGCGCCAAGGCGCCGATCATCCCGTGCTCGATCGTCGGCTCGGAGGAGATCTACCCGATGCTCGCCGATGTCAAGCTGCTGGCCAGGGTGCTGGGTGTGCCGTATTTTCCGATCACTCCATTGTTCCCGCTGATGGGTCCGGCCGGACTGGTACCGCTTCCGTCGAAATGGCATATCGCCTTCGGCGCCCCCATCGAAACGGACGGCTACGACGAGTCCGCCGCCGAGGACCCGATGATCACCTTTGAGATCACCGACCAGGTGCGCGAGACCATCCAGCAGACGTTGTTCGCCCTGCTGAGCCAGCGCCGCAATACCTTCCTCGGCTAGGGCCGACGGCCCAGTGCCGCCGCCGCGATCGCGGCCACCTGGGCGTTGTCCTCTTCAGCTCCGGCGGACTCGCCGAACATCGTGACCAGGGTGGTCATCACCGGCTCGCCCGCCGCGTCGGTCACCTCGGTGCGCAGTGTGCTGATGACGGCGCCGAAGGACTCCACCACCGACTCCAGCCAGGAGTCGAAGTGCAACTTGTCACCGGCGATGATCGGCCGGTGATAGGTGATCTTCTGATCACGGTGGATGACGCGGGCCAGGTTGATCCCGACATCGAAGTTGCGGAAGATGTCCAGCTGCACCTGGCGCCCGGGAATCGCGATGAAGGTCAGCGGCGCCACCACATCCGGGTATCCGGCGGCCTGGGCCGCCTCCTCGCTGTAGTGCAGCGGGTCATCGGACTGGATCGCCGTCGCGTACTCTCGGATCTTCTCCCGCCCGACCAGGTAATAGTCCGGGTAGCGGTAATGCGTTCCGATGATGTCACTGGCGAAAGACATTGCGGGAGCTTATCGCGTCGTAGCTGACCTCCGTGGCGCTGTGCGCCTTCATCGGGGGGGAGGCGCGGCGGCGGATGGGTCGTCCCGAGATCCGCCGGCAACCCGGGACTCCTGACGCAGGATCGCCACAAGGCAGAACACGGCGAGCACCCCGACGCCCAGGGCGAACAACGTCCCACTGGTGCGCAGCCCCCATGCCCGCGCGGCCAGGCCTGCGCCGATGACGGGTATGGAGAGCGCGACGTAGGAAACCATGAAGTAGGCGGATCCGACCTCGGCGCGACATTCGGCGGGCGTGCCGTCAGCCACGGCAGCCAAGCCGCGACTGAAGCTGATGCCCTGACCGACCCCGGACACCACCGAGGCCGCGATGAGTCCTGACAGCGACGAAAAGTGCAGTGCCGCAGCGAGAAGAATCATTCCGGCTACCAGGATGGCGCACCCCACCGCGACCGCTGTCCGGGGCGGAATGCGCACCGCGACGATCTGCGCCGCCGCTGAGGACGCGAGGATCGAGCCGGCGACCAGTCCGGCCAGCGCATGGTTGCCGATACCCATGACGTTGGCGACGAACGCCGGCGCCACCGCAGCGAACAATCCGGTGACGGCGAAGCCGGCGAAGGCGGCCAGCGCCGCGATGACGAACACCGACCGTACCTGTGCGGGCACTGACAGCCGCTGTCGCCGGACCCGTCCGGTGCGGGTTGAGGTTTCCGGGACGATCAGCACCGCACCGGCGGCAAGGATGACCAGAACGATGTGCACGATGAACGGCAGTCGCAGCGGAGCCGGTGCGTACTGCACCAGCAGTCCGGCCAGAATCGGTCCGGCGCTCAGCCCGCCCATGTTGGCGATGGTGGCCACGGCAGGGGCGCGGCTGCGCCAGGTCGACGGTGCCGCTTCGATGACGGCCGCCGTCGCGGTCCCGGTGAACAGGCCGGCCGACAGCCCGGACAGCACGCGGCCGACCAGCAGCTGCGCCACGGTGTCGGCGGTCAGGAAGACCAGCGCGCTGACCAGGGCACATGCGGTACCGGCCAACAACACGGGCCGGCGCCCGATCGCGTCCGACCAGCTGCCGAAGAGCAGTAGCGACGCCAACACGCCGGTGGCGTAGGTCGCGTAGATCACCGTGGTTTCGGCCACCGCGAAGTGCAGTTCTTCGGAGTACAGCGCGTACATCGGGGTGGGCAGCGTGGTGCCGAGCATGATCGCGGCGAAGGCATAGGCCAGCAGCGCGAAACTGCCCCTGGAACCGGCTGTGCCGGTCATCGAGAGCCAGGGACGATCGCAGGTCGACCGAAGCGGGTCCGGACGCCCGGCGAGAACAGTGCGCGCAGTGGCTCCCCGGCGGGCCGGACCCCGCTGGCGGGCAGCAGATCGTCGTCGAGTTCCCGGATTCGGGCCGCCCGCAACGGCCACGGATCGTGTTCGTTGGGCACCCACCAGGTGCGGCCGGCCCTGCGCGTGTGCGCTCCCCAGCGGGCCGTCAGCCACACCTCCAGCGGGGTGGGTTCGATGACCTCGCCGACCGTCACCGTCAGTCGACTCCGCAGTCCGCGCCGCGGCCAGCGACGCGTGCTGTCGTAGCTGACGGTGTCGCCGCTGCGGGTCATCCGCATCCGAGCCCAGGTGTAGGGCAAGCCCAGACCGATCCGGGTCAGCGGCACGACTGCCAGCCGACTGGCTTCCAGGGATCGGAACAGCACGCCGTGGCGTCCGGCATCGTCCAGCGAGTAGAGCCGGATATTGGTCTCCAGGAAGGTTCCGAAGTACGGCACCGGTGGTGAGATGCCCAGCCTGATCCCACTCATCCGGAAGGGCACCAGTGCCACGTAGGTCATTCCGTCGGCGAACACATCAGGTCGGGTACCGGCCGGGAACAGGTGTTCAACGGAGCGGGCTTGCACCGGCCAGTGGATGAAGGTCAGCTCACTCCACCGCTGATCGAAGACGACCGGGGCGGGCAGCGGTGGCGGGGTGACCGGATACCCGCTCAGCGCCGAGGTCTCGCCGGCCGTTACGGCATTGCCTTTGCCGCAACGGGTTTCTCTCCCACACAGTGCCAGTTGAGGGTCAGTAACTCCTGCTCCTCGGCCTGGATGTAGGACCGGCTGTTCTCGTTCATGCGCCCCATCAGAGCGTTGGTCTTGCCGGGGATCAGGTGCAGTCGGGCGAGGAACGTGAACGCCGCTTCGTACTTGTCGAAGAGGGCGACTTCCTTCTTGATCAGCTCCACGGCCGGTCGCCCGACCGAGGACAGCAACTCGAAGCCGGCGTCCCGGTAGGTGTCCTCCCAGTACTTGTAGTACCAGAAACCGCCGAACACGGTCAGCTCCCGGGTGTGCTGGATCAACGTCCGCTGATGGTCGTCGTCGCGGTGGTAGGCATCCAGGGCGGCAACGTCGTTGACGACGAAGCGCCCGCCCGGCCGCAGGATGCGGAAGACCTCGTTGAAGGTGAATTCGTGGTCGCTGACGTAGGTCATCGGCTGGATCGCGTACACGGCGTCGAAGGACTCGTCGTCGAACTCCAGAGCCTTGTTGAAGTCGCCGGTCTGGAAGTTCGATCGCGGCAGGTTGGGGTTGCGCCAGGCCTTCTCGATCTGGGAGCGGTCCAGGTTGATGCCGTACGGCGTCGCCCCGGTCAGCTCGGCGATGTGCTCGGCGATGGCGCCGCAGCCGCACCCCAACTCCAGCACCTTGTCCCCGGGTTCGAGGTTGAGGTCATCGGCGACGATCCGCTCGAAGAGGATCTGGTTCTGCAGTACCGATTCGCCCGGGTCGATCTGCGGCGGCATGTACATCTTCTCGACCGAACCGAGCGTGCACAGCAGATGGATCACCTTGTACAGCTCGGTGAGTTCGTTGCTGCTGCCCTGCGGATACCCGCGCAGCGGCACCCCGTTGTCGTAGTCCGCCTTGGTGTTCTCCGGGGAATCGACGAACAACTCGCCATAGGAACGCATGTAGGCGTTGTAGTCGTCATCGCTGATTCTCAGCAGCCCCCGCAGGGCGCCGAGCCGGTCACGGATCGTCGTCGGCTTGTGTCTCACGCTGTCTCCCGTTCCGGGGCCCGGCCACGCTCACGCCTGGGCCAACAGAACGTGACGACCTCTCCCGAACGTATCAGCCGCGGCCGTGCGGGACAGCATTGCCGCTGCTGAGCACGCGAATGATCACCCTGAGCGTCGAGCGTGCGCAAACCGTCCGCCGCGACGGCGTGTCGGCGTACTGACACCCACGCTCGCGGCGGGGAGAGAGGGAAGCGGCGGGGGCCAGCCCTACTCGTGACGCCGCGACACCGCCGCGGCCACCGCCCCGCCGACCGCCCCGATCGCCAGGGCCGATGGCACGCCGATCTTCGCGGCCTTGCGGGCGGTGCGGAAATCCCTGATCTCCCAACCGCGCTCGCGGGCGATATCGCGCAGATCGGAGTCCGGGTTGACCGCCACCGCGGTGCCCACCAGCGACAGCATCGGCACATCGTTGACGCTGTCGGAGTAGGCGGTGCAGCGCTTGAGGTTCAGGCCCTCCCGCACCGCGAGCGCCCGCACCGCATGCGCCTTGCCCAGTCCGTGCAGGATGTCGCCGACCAGCCGGCCGGTGAACACCCCGTCGACCGACTCGGCCACCGTGCCCATCGCGCCGGTGAACCCGAGCCGCCGGGCGATGACCTCGGCCAACTCATAGGGGGTGGCCGTCACCAACCACACCTGCTGGCCGGCGTCGAGGTGCAGTTGGGCCAGCGCCTGGGTGCCGGACCAGATTTTCTCGGCGATGATCTCGTCGTAGATCTCCTCGCCCAGCGTGCTCAGTTCCGCGGTGGTGCGGCCCTCGATGAAGGCCAGCGCCTTGCGGCGGCCCTCGGCGACGTCATCGCTGTTCTCCCGGCCGGTCAGCTGGAATTTCGCCTGCGCGTAGATGAACTTCCACACCTCGCTGTACTGGAAGTACTTGCGGGCGGCAAGCCCGCGGCCGAAGTGCACCAGCGACGAACCCTGCACCAGCGTGTTGTCCACATCGAAGAATGCCGCGGCGGTCAGATCCCGCGGCGGTGGTTCCCCGGCAGCCGCCAGGCCTTCGGCCGCAAGCTCGGCGCTGGCCTCTCCGGTGAGCGCCTGCTCGTCATCCCCGGAACCCATGACCATGAGCTTAGCTCCGGATGCGACACTGACCTGCGATGAGTGAGACCTGCGATGAGTGAGACTCAGCGACCCCGTGCCCAGGTCCGGTTGCTGACCCGCGCGGGCTGCGGTCTCTGCCAGCGGGTCTATCAGCGGTTGGGCGAGCTGGCCGCCGAACTCGACTTCGAGCTGACGGACACCGATGTGGACGCCGCGGCGGCGGCCGGCGATACCGCGCTGCGGGCCGAGTTCGGCGACCGCCTCCCGGTGGTGCTCCTCGACGGCCGCGAGCACAGCTACTGGGACGTCGACGAGGTCCGATTGCGGGCGGATATCACGAACCGGTGACGCCGAGACGCAATTTGGCCAGGCCGCTGCGAACCGATTACCGTTGCGAGTAGTTTCTCTCCCGGAAACCGTCAGTCCGGAGCATCCGCCGCTGCAAGGGAGTTGCCAGGTGATCGTGCCGTGAGCGTCCTGCTTTTCGGGGTGTCTCACCGCAGCGCTCCGGTGTCGGTTCTGGAGCGGCTCTCCACCGGCGACTCCGATCAGGCCAAGATCGTCCAGCAGGTGCTGGAGTCCGGGGTGGTCACCGAGGCGATGATCCTGTCCACCTGCAACCGGGTCGAGGTCTACGCCGTCGTCGACGCGTTTCACGGCGGCCTGTC
>JAHZJY010000150.1 GCA_022600695.1 Actinomycetes bacterium
CCCCGAGGTCCATCCCGGACAGCACGTCACCGTTGAAGACCATCACGGTGTCGTGACGCAGTTTGCCGGCTACGTTGGCGATTCCGCCGCCGGTGCCCAGCGGTTGCTCCTCGAAGACATAGTCGATCTGCAGACCGAGTTTGGATCCGTCACCGAATTCGGCCTCGAAAGTCTCCGCCTTGTATGCGGTGCCGAGGACGACATGGTCGATCCCGGCCGCCGCGATCCGGGACAACAGGTGGGTGAGGAACGGCAGGCCCGCCGTCGGCAACATCGGCTTGGGTGCGGACAGCGTCAGCGGCCGCAGCCGGGTTCCCTTGCCGCCGACCAGAATCACGGCATCGACATTGGTGGTCATCGCGTCCCTCCCGGCATCGCCGTCCGCACTTCGCGACGGGACTTGCGCACCGCCGCCCGCGCCCGCACCCGCAGCGCACCCCGCATAGTCCACCGCAGCGGGGCCCGCCACGGACCGGAATGGCGATCGCAGAGGTAAATATAGGTGCTGACATGGTGGGCCCGCAGGTTGCGCGCCGGGTCCCGCCCGGTCGAGTGGCCCTTATCGTGCAGGATCTCCGAACCGGGTGCGTAGACGTTGAGCCAGCCGGCCCGGCCCAACCGATCGCCGAGATCAACGTCTTCCATGTACATGAAGTAACGCTCATCGAATCCCCCGACCTCGTCGAACGCCGACCGGCGCACCAGCAGGCAGGAGCCCGACAGCCAGCCGACCGGACGCTCGCTCGGCTCGACGTGTTCCTGACGGTAGGATTTCGTCCAGGGATTGGCCTTCCAGGCGAATCCGATCACCGCGTGCATACCGCCGCGGATCAGGCTGGGCAGGTGCCGGGCGGACGGGTACACCGCCCCGTCCGGATCGCGGATCAACGGGCCCAGGCTGCCGGCCCGGGGCCACCGGACGGCGGCCTCGAGCAGGGCGTCGATACTGCCCGGCGCCCAGACCACATCGGGGTTGGCGACCAGGACGAACTTCTGGTCGGGAGGCACCGTCGACACGGCGCGGTTGATGGCGGTGCCGTAACCCAGGTTGCTGCCGGTACGCAGCAACTCGATGCCGGGATAGCGTTCCAGCGCCTCCTCCGGCGCACCGTCGGTCGACCCGTTATCGGCGATCACCACCCGCACGGGACGGTCGGTGGCCACCGTCAGCGATGACAGGAACCGGTCGAGATGCGAACCCGGCGAATAGGTCACCGTGACCACGGTCAGGTCCGGCTCATCGCTCACGGCGTTGAGGGTATCGGTCCGTCGCCGGGGGGTACGGCAACCGCCTCGGCCAGCGCCTCGCGCCAGGGTCGCAGCGGGGTCAGACCGGCCCGCGCCGAGGAGTCCATCGACAGCGCCGAATAGACCGGACGCGGCGCGGGACGCGGAACCGCGGCGGTACCCACCGGCCGCACCCGCTCCGGATCGGCGCCCAGATCGGCGAATACCGCGCGGGCCTGGTCGAAGCGACTGGTCTCGCCCGCGTTGGCGGCGTGCAGAACCGCCGCCCCGATCCCGCCGGCGGCCACCTGCAGCAGGGCGGTGACCAGATCGGCGACGTAGGTCGGTGACCCGGTCTGATCATCGACCACGTCGATGACCCGGTCGGTGGCCGCCAACCTGCGCATGGCGGCGACGAAATCGGTGCCGGAACCGCCGGTGTAGACCCAGGACGTCCGGACGACGTGGGCGTCGGGCAGAGCGGCGTGCACCGCCAGTTCGCCGTCCAACTTGGTTTTCCCATACACGCTCAGCGGGCCGGTGGGGTCGGTGGTGTCGTAGGGACGGCGGCCAGTACCGCTGAACACATAGTCGGTGGATATGTGCACCAGTCGAGCCTGCGCCGACGCGCAGGCACGGGCGATATTGCCCGGCCCGACCGCGTTGATGGCGTGCGCCGCATCGGCCTCGGCCTCGGCGGCGTCTACGGCGGTGAACGCCGCACAGTTGACCACCAGGTCCCCGCGTCGCACCCACCGGCCGACGGCGCCGGGATCGGTGATGTCGAGATCCTGATGCGTCAGCGCGCACACGTCATAACCCTGCCGGGCGGCCTGAGCTGCGAGAAACCGCCCGACCTGGCCACCCGCGCCGGTGATCACCATCCGTTCCGTCACAGCGTCGAGTCTGGCACGCCGGTTTCGGCTACCGGGGATGCGCCGGTCCGGCCAGTAGCCTGTGATGGTGCCGGATGAGACGGAAGTGACAGCAGTGGCGCACGTGAGACCGATGGGGCGCACCATCCTGGCCCTGCTCGCCGTGACCGTCCTGCTCGGCACCGGGGTGGCGTGGGGCTCGGTCCGCTCCTTCGAGAGCGGAATCTTCCAGTTCAGTACCGCCATGCTGGGCGGGCGGGACGCCGACGGCGACGGCGCCGTGGACATCCTGCTGGTCGGCATGGACAGCCGCACCGACGCGCACGGCAATCCGCTCTCGGAGGCCGAACTGGCCCAATTGCACGCCGGCGATGACGTCGCGACCAATACCGACACCATCATCCTGGTGCGCATCCCGACCAATGGCCGCTCGGCGAGCGCGATCTCCATCCCCCGGGACTCCTACGTTCAGGCACCGGATCTCGGGAAGACCAAGATCAACGGGGTCTACGGCGAGGTCAGGCTGGAGTGGATGAAGGAACTCGTCGAGAACCAGGGTATGGATTCGGCTCTGGCCGAGCCGCAGGCCGTGGAAGCCGGCCGCAACGCGTTGATCAAGACCGTCGCCGACTTGACCGGAGTGACGGTGGACCATTACGCCGAGATCGGCCTGCTCGGCTTCTCGCTGATCACCGATGCCCTGGGCGGTGTCGAGGTGTGTCTGAAAGAGCCCGTCTACGAACCACTGTCCGGAGCGGACTTCCCGGCCGGCTGGCAGCGGCTGGACGGGCCACAGGCGCTCAGCTTCGTCCGGCAGCGCCATGACATGCCGCGCGGTGATCTCGACCGGGTGGTACGTCAGCAGGTGGTGATGGCCTCACTCGCCCATCAGGTGATATCCGGTAAGACGTTGAGCAGTCCCAGCACCCTCAACCGGCTCCGGGACGCCATCCAGCGCTCAGTGGTGATCTCCTCGGGCTGGGATGTGATGGACTTCCTCACCCAACTGCAGAAGCTGGCGGCCGGCAACGTCGCGTTCGCCACCATCCCGGTGCTCGCCGAGGACGGCTGGAGCGATGACGGCATGCAGTCGGTGGTCCGGGTGGACCCGACACAGGTCCAGCAGTGGGTGGCCGGCCTATTGCAGGATCAGAGCGAGGGCAAGACCGCCGAAGTCGCCTACTCCCCCGACCAGACCACGGTGGAGGTGTACAACGACACCGATATCAACGGCCTGGCCGGTGCGGTGTCCGAACGGCTGACGACGAGGGGCTTCGCCGAGGGCACGATCGGCAATCACGACCAGGCCGCGGTGAGCGAGAGTCAGGTACAAGCCACCACCGAGGATGACCTGGGCGCCCAGGCGGTCGCAACCGAGCTCGGCGGGCTCCCGGTGGTATCGGACTCCGCGATCGCCGCCGGCACCGTACGGGTGGTACTCGCCGATGACTACGTCGGACCGGGTTCCGGACTCGACGGGACACTGCCCGCCGGCGCGACGATCGACAAAGCCTCTCAGGCCGCCTCTCAGGCCGCCTCTCAGGAGGCCTACCTGGACGCATCCGTCGAGGAGGCTCCGCTGCCCTCGCCGGTGATCACCGCCGGGTTCGACGACCCCAAGTGCGTCAACTGACCCGTCAACCGATGAACCTCACCGACGCGCTGCTCGATCCGCTACTCCGCGCCGACCCGATGGGCCCGCGGATCACCTACTACGACGACTCCTCCGGCGAGCGGATCGAGCTGTCCACGGTGACCCTGGCCAACTGGGCTGCCAAGACCGCCAACCTGCTGCGTGACGAACTCGGCTGCGGTCCGCAGAGCCGGGTCTCGGTTCTGCTGCCGGCGCACTGGCAGACCGCCGCGGTGCTGCTCGGGGTGTGGTGGGTCGGCGCCGAGGTGGTGCTCGGCGATGAGCCCGCCGACGTCGCCCTGTGCACCGCCGACCGGTTGGCCGAGGCTGACGAGGCGGCGTCCGGCGGTGAAGTGGCGGTGCTGTCCCTGGACCCGTTCGGCGCGTCCGTGCCCGATCTGCCGATAGGCGTGACGGATTACGCGACAGCCGTCCGGGTCCACGGCGATCAGGTGGTGGCCGAGCGGGCACCCGGCCCGGCACTGCACGGACGCTCCGCCGAGGAGGTACTCGACTCAGCGCGTCGCAGTGCCGCCGATGTGGGCCTGGCCACCGGGGACCGGGTCATGACCGCGCGACGGTGGGCGACTCCCGACGAGCTTGTCGGCACCCTGCTGGCGGTGCTGGCCGCCGGCGCCTCACTGGTCCAGCTGACCAACCCTGACCCGGCCGCGCTGGACCGGCGGCGGCTGACCGAGAAGGTCACCCGCTCGCTGGACTAAGCGGGGGCTGCGGCGGGAGCCGGGGCCGGGACGGTAGCCGGGGGCGGCGCCGACGCATCCCACACGGACGCATCCTCGGCCGGGAAGGTCGGGCACTTGGCCGCGATCTCGTCGGCGACCGGCTCGGCGGCGGTGAAGATCGACACGTACTGGGGGAAGATGCCCACCAGCTCGTTCACCTCGGCCTGCCGTTCCTGCGGCGACTTCTGCAGCAGCAGGTTCATGTGGTAGACGATGCCGCCCTGGACCCAGCGGGGTTCGGAGTTGTACTTGCCGATCAGCTCGCCATAGGTGACCGGGTCGACGACCTTGGTGGCGGCCAGAATCTGGTCCAGCGAGCAGGTGGTGTTCAGCATGGCCGGCGGGACGGTGCTGTCCGCGGCGGCGACGGCCGGGGCGCCGAGGGCGCTGAATATCACGGCGCCGGCGACGGCGGCGGTACGAACGGTGCGAGTCGAGGTCATGGGGCGAGAATGTATCCCACCCGAAGGCCCAGATCAAAAACACTGCATGCCGCGGGCTGTCTAGGCTCGGTCCCGTGACTCAGGACTCGCAACGCCCATTGCTGGATGTGGCCGGAGTGCGCCGCGACCTGGTGGGGCCGGGTCGGCCGCTGCGCAGTGTGGACGTGGTGGACAGCACCGGTTCCACCAACGCCGATCTGCTCGCCCGCCACGCCGCCGGGGTGGATATCGACGGCATGGTGCTGATCGCCGAGCATCAGAGCGCCGGCCGCGGGCGCAACGGGCGCAGCTGGTCCACCCCGCCGCGGTCCCAGATCGCGTTGTCGGTGGGCCTCGGCGTGGCCGGCCTGCCGCCGACCGGGTGGGGCTGGCTGCCGCTGCTGACCGGAGTCGCGGTGGTCGACGCCGTCACCGCCGTGACCGGTATCGAAGCCGGGTTGAAATGGCCGAACGACATCCTGGTCGGCGAACAGAAACTGGGCGGCATCCTCGCCGAGGTGGCCGCACCCGATCCGGTGATCGTGGTCGGGCTGGGCCTCAATGTCACGCTGCGGGCCGACGAGGCCCCGGATGCCCGGGCCACCTCACTGCTGATGCTCGGCTCGACGATGACCGACCGCAGCGCGCTGCTGGGCGCCGTGCTGGCCGAGTTGACCGCACGTATCGACCGCTGGCGAGCGTTCGGCGGTATCGACACCGCCCTGGAGCAGGACTACCGCCGCCACAGTGTGACGCTGGGCACTCGGGTTCGCGCGGAATTACCGGGCGGACGTGAAATCACCGGTGTCGCCACCGATCTCGACCAGCTGGGGCAACTGCAGATCACTGCGGACGCTACGACCGTATCGGTGGCAGCCGGGGACATCACCCATCTGCGACCCGCCGAGTGATCTTCAGCGCAGCAGCGCGCGCGACATCACCACCCGCTGAATCTGGTTGGTGCCCTCATAGATCTGGGTGATCTTGGCATCGCGCATCATCCGCTCCACCGGGAAGTCGACGGTGTAGCCCGCGCCGCCGAACAGTTGCACGGCGTCGGTGGTGACCTCCATCGCCACATCGGACGCGAAGCACTTCGACGCCGCGGAGATGAAGCCGAGGTCGGCCTCGCCGCGTTCGGCACGGGCGGCGGCGGAATACACCATCAGCCGGGACGCCTCGACCTTCATCGCCATATCGGCCAGCATGAACTGCACGCCCTGGTTATCGGCCACCGGACGACCGAACTGCTTGCGGTCCTTGGTGTAGGCGATCGCCGCGTCCAACGCACCCTGGGCGATCCCCACGGCCTGCGCACCGATGGTGGGCCGGGTGTGGTCCAGGGTGGCCAGCGCGGTCTTGAACCCGGTGCCCGGTTCGCCGATGATCCGGTCGCCCGGAATCCGGCAGTTCTCGAAGTACAACTCCGTGGTGGGCGAGCCCTTGATACCCAGCTTGCGTTCCTTGGGCCCCACGACGAAGCCCTCGTCATCCTCGTGCACCATGAAAGCCGAGATGCCGTTGGCGCCCTTGTCCGGATCGCTCACCGCCACCACGGTGTACCAGGCGGACCGGCCGCCATTGGTGATCCAGCACTTGGAGCCGTTGAGAATCCAGTCGTCACCATCGGCCTTGGCCCGCGTCCGCATCGCCGCCGCGTCGCTGCCGGCCTCCCGCTCGGAAAGGGCGTAGGACGCCATCTTGCCGTCGGCGATATCGGGCAGCACCTGCTTCTTCAACTCATCGGAGCCGCGCAGGATGAGGCCCATGGTGCCCAGCTTGTTGACCGCGGGGATCAGCGATGCCGACGCGTCGACCCGGGCGACCTCCTCGATGACGATGCAGGCCGCCACCGAATCCGCACCCTGACCGCCGAACTCCTCGGGCACGTGCACCGCGTTGAAGCCCGAGGCGTTCAGCACATCGAGGGCCTCTTGCGGGAAACGCGCCTCCTCGTCCACCGCCGCGGCGTAGGGCGCGATCTCCTTCTCCGCCAGCGCCCGGATCGCGGCCCGGAGCTCCTCATGCTCCTCGGGCAGACCGAAGACATCGAACGACGAATTGCCGGACCAACCAGCCATGACAGCCTCCTCGCTACTCGCCGCCAGATTACCCGCTTGCCCGGTCCCCGAGTAAACGCTCCCGCAGCGCCCGGTCCTTGGCCGCCACCTCACCCTGCAGTCCGGCCTGGAAAACCGCCATCCTGCCGCGCAACTCGGCGTCTGAGGACCCCAGGATCCGCACCGCCAACAACCCGGCGTTGCGGGCGCCGCCGATCGACACACATGCCACCGGGACCCCGGCCGGCATCTGCACGATCGACAGCAGCGAATCCATTCCGTCGAGGGCGGCCAGCGGGACCGGTACGCCGATCACCGGTAGCTCGGTCGCCGAGGCCACCATCCCGGGCAGGTGGGCCGCACCGCCGGCACCGGCGATGATCACCTCAAGACCCCGGCCCGCCGCACCGCGGGCGTAGTCCAGCATCAGCCCCGGGGTGCGATGCGCCGAGACCACGCCGACCTCGAACGGCACCTCGAATTCGGCCAGCGCTCCGGCAGCCGCCTCCATCACCGGCCAGTCGCTGTCGCTGCCCATGATCACGCCGACCCTCGGCGACTCAGTCATCGGCATTTCCGTCCCATCCGTCGGTCCACTCTGCGTGGGACAGCCAGTGTGCCGCCCGCTCGGCGCGCTCCCGCACCGCCCCGACATCGTCTCCGAGCACGTTCACGTGCCCGATCTTGCGCCCGGGCCGCTCCCGCTTACCGTAAAGATGAACATTCGCCTCCGGTATCCGGCCGAACAGGTGATGTAGTCGTTCGTCCATGCTGATCGCCGGAGTCGTCAGCGCACCAAGAACATTGGCCATCACCGTCACCGGCGCCACGGCCCGGGTCTGGCCGAGCGGGTAGTCCAACACCGCCCGCAGGTGCTGTTCGAATTGGCTGGTGACCGAACCGTTCATGGTCCAGTGGCCGGAATTGTGCGGGCGCATCGCCAGTTCGTTTACCATCAACGCGCCGCCGGTCGTCTCGAACAATTCGACGGCTAATACGCCGACGACACCCAACTCCTCGGCGATCCGCAACCCGAGCCGTTCGGCCTCCGCGCCCAGCTCCGCGGACAGCTCCGGCGCCGGCGCCAGCACGGTGACGCAAATACCCTGACGCTGAACGGTTTCCACCACCGGCCAGGCCGCACCCTGGCCGAGCGGGGAGCGGGCCACCAGCACCGCGAGCTCCCGACGCATGACCACCCGCTCCTCCAGCAGGACCGCGACGCCGTCGGCGAGGTAGCCAGACACCGCCTCCCGAGCCGCGGCGATATCGTCGGCCAGCACCACGCCGCGGCCGTCGTATCCGCCCCGCACGGTTTTGACCACCAGCGGCCCGCCCACCGACGCGGCGAAGTCATCGACGTCGGCGACGCCACTCACATCGGTGAACCGCGGCACCGGAGCCCCCATCGCGGAGAGTCGCCGACGCATCGCCAACTTGTCCTGGGCGAAGATCAGCGCCTCGGGCGGCGGCAGCACCGCGACTCCCTCGGCGACAAGCTGATCCAGCAACCCGGTGGGCACGTGCTCGTGGTCGAAGGTCAACGCCGCGGCCCCGTCGGCGGCCCGACGCAGCGCCGAGAGGTCGGTGTGGGAGCCGAGAACGATGTCGGGACTCACCTGGGCGGCCGGATCGTGCGCATCGACAGCCAGCACCCGCAGGCTCTGGCCGAGGGCGATCGCGGCCTGGTGGGTCATCCGGGCCAGTTGCCCGCCGCCCACCATCGCCACGACGGGCGTCTGCGGGGATCCGTCCAGCGCGGAGGCCATCACGGGGACCATCACGGGCACCATAGTGACATGGCCGCCGCCGACCGGAATTACCGGCGGTGACCAGCGCCACTACGGAAGCAGGGCGGATTTCCGTAGAATAAGAAATCGTGTCTTTTGCCGATGCCACGATCACCCGGCTGCCCCGGGCGTTCCGGCCTTTCGCTGAACGACATCACGAGCTGATCAAGTTCGCGATCGTCGGCGCCACGACGTTCGTCATCGACTCGGTGATCTTCTTCACACTGAAGCTGACCATCCTGGAGCCCAAGCCCGTCACCGCCAAGGTGATCGCCGGCATCGTTGCGGTGATCGCGTCCTACATCCTGAACCGGGAGTGGAGTTTCCGCGACCGCGGTGGCCGGGAACGCCACCACGAGGCGCTGTTGTTCTTCGGGGTCAGCGGCGTCGGGGTGGTGCTGAGCATGGCCCCGCTCTGGTTCTCCAGCTATGTGTTGGGCCTGCGGGTGCCGAACGTGTCGCTGGCGACGGAGAACCTCGCCGATTTCCTGTCCGCCTACATCATCGGCAACCTGCTGCAGATGGCGTTCCGGTTCTGGGCGTTCCGCCGGTGGGTGTTCCCCGACGAGGTCGGCCGCGAGCCGGACCGGGCGCTGGAGTCCACCCTGACCTCCGGGGGGATCGTCGAGGCTCTCGAGGACGAGATCGAGTCCCGCGAAGCCCGGCGCGGTGTGGTGACCCCGCTGCGGCGGCGGCGCCGCCGACCGCCGGCCGCCTGACCTCAGGGCAGATACTCCTCGGCGCCCAGGGTGTCGAACACCTCGTGGTAAAGCAGTGAGTGCACCTGCTCGACCCGCGGGATGTCGAAGAATTCGAGCGGATCCTGCGATGCCGACTCGATCACCAGAGTGCCGGTGCGGACCATCCGGTCGATCAGGCCGTGGCTGAA
>JAHZJY010000151.1 GCA_022600695.1 Actinomycetes bacterium
AGGCGTCCGCTTCCCACGGCGCGCGGACGGCATTCCCGCTCGCGGCCACGTGAACGCATGTGGGGGCGTCGACAGCGCACGGTGTGACGGTCCAACTCGCGCTTTCGCCGTCCGCACCCTCGAAGGTGTAGGTGCCCAGAGCATTCGGATCAGCCACGGTGGCAATGGCGGGAGCGGCCGATGTCACGCTCAGGCCGGCACCCACGAGTGCGGCCAGCACGGCCACCGGGATCACATTCATGACGCTCCTCTTCGCAAGTCCGTGTTCGCAGCAGGTGAAGTATTCCATCAGTGCCCGGTCGTGGCATAACGGGACCGGAGGCCTGCGCCCGCCGACTTGGGCGGGGATTTCCGGGACAGGCCCCCAGCCGGTCGGGCCCGTCCGGCAATCTGCCGAACGGGCCCAATTCGGAGCGGAGACCGACTCACACGTCGTAGTACAGCGCGAACTCGTACGGGTGAGGACGGATCTGGATCGGCAGAATCTCGTTCTCCCGCTTGTAGGAGATGTAGGTATCGATCAGGTCGGAGGTGAACACACCACCCTCGGTGAGGTAGTCGTGATCCTCCTCCAGTCGGTCGATCACCGCGGACAGCGAGGTCGGGGCCTGCGGGATGCTCGCGGCCTCGTCCGGCGGAAGTTCGTAGAGGTCCTTATCGACCGGCGCCAACGGCTCCATCTTCTTCTTGATGCCGTCGATCCCGGCCATCAGCATCGCCGCGAACGCCAGGTAGGGGTTACCCGAGCTGTCCGGGCAACGGAACTCCAGGCGCTTGGCCTTGGGGTTGTTGCCGGTGATCGGGATGCGGACGCATGCCGAACGGTTGCGCTGGCTATACACCAGGTTGATCGGGGCCTCGTAGCCGGGCACCAACCGTTTGTAGGAGTTGACCGTCGGGTTGGTGAACGCCAGCAGCGACGGGGCGTGGTGCAGGATGCCGCCGATGTAGTGCCGCGCGATGTCCGACAGGCCCGCGTAGCCCGCCTCGTCGTGGAACAGCGGCTTGCCGTCCTTCCACAGCGACTGGTGGGCGTGCATACCGGAGCCGTTGTCGCCGAACAGCGGCTTGGGCATGAAGGTGACGGTCTTGCCGGCCTGCCAGGCGGTGTTCTTGATGATGTATTTGAACAGCAGCACGTCGTCGGCGGCGTGCAGCAGCGTGTTGAATTTGTAGTTGATCTCGGCCTGTCCGGCGGTACCCACCTCGTGGTGACCCCGCTCGAGGGTGAAGCCGGCATTGATGAGGTTCGTGGACATCTCGTCGCGCAGGTCCACGTAGTGGTCATAAGGAGCGACCGGGAAGTAGCCGCCCTTCGGCCGCACCTTGTAGCCGCGGTTGGCGCTGCCGTCGGCCTCGAACGGCTCTCCACTGTTCCACCAGCCCGACTCCGAGTCGACCTCGTAGAAGGTCCCGTTCATCTGGGAATCGAAGGCCACCGAGTCGAAGATGTAGAACTCTGCCTCGGCCCCGAAGAAGCAGGTGTCGGCGATACCGGTGCTGGCGAGATAGTTCTCCGCCTTGCGGGCCACGTTGCGCGGGTCGCGTGAGTACGGCTCCCGGGTGAACGGGTCGTGCACGAAGAAGTTGAGGTTCAGCGTCTTCGCGGCCCGGAACGGATCGATGCGGGCAGTCTCAGGATCGGGCAGCAGCATCATGTCCGATTCGTGGATCGACTGGAAGCCGCGAACCGAGGAGCCGTCGAAGGCGAGGCCGTCGGTGAACACGCTCTCGTCGAACGCCGAAGCGGGGATCGAGAAGTGCTGGACCACACCGGGCAGATCGCAGAATCGAATGTCGACGTACTCGACTTTCTCGTCCTTGAGCTGCTTGATGATGTCGTCGGCTGTCTTTTCTGCCACGGAGTTGCTCCTGTTCAGGTGTAGAGAGGCTGGCGCTGACCGTAGGGAGCGGATGTTGCGCCTCCGTCAACCGAATGTTGCGTAGACGTTACGCGTCGCGCGCTCGCTATCCTTGGAGCCATGGCAGGCGAGATCGGTTCATGGCTCTCCGGGCCGGAGTCAGTGGGCTCCGGCGACGGGGTTCCGGGGCAGCGGCTGGGACTGCCGCCGGACGGTCCCGGGTCGCTGGCCCGGAGTGGACGGCGGATCGCGGCCCTGATGGTGGACTGGATGATCGCCTACGGCCTGGCCGGCCTCGGGATGGCCGTCGGGTTCTTCAATATCTCGTTCCTGGCGACGGCGGTGCTGCTTATCTGGTTCATCCTCGGGGTGGTGTCGGTCCGGCTGTTCGGCTTCAGCCCCGGCCAATACCTGCTCGGCCTCCGAGTGGCCTCGATAGACAACCGTCTGCATGTCGGGACCGGGCGCGCCGCGGCGCGTGGGCTGATGATCGCCCTGGTCATCCCGGCGCTCTTCACCGACAGCGACGGCCGGGGAATCCAGGACCGGGTCACCGCGACGGCGGTCGTCCGGCGCTAGTTCATCGAGTGAGGAACCGCGCAGGCGCTTACTCGCACTTCTCCTGCGAATCGGCTCACTCGAGAGTCAGCGACGGCGGACGGTGCGCTGCATCCCCCGAACCTTGGCCTGCGGAGGCAGCGGGCCTTTCGGCAAGGCGGCCGGGCCGACCCGCCCGCCCAGCGCTGTCAGCTTTGACTCCAGGATGTCCATCTGCTTGACCGTGATGTTGGCCGGCAGCCGGTTCAGGTGGCGCTCCAGCTTCGCCAGCGGCACCTCGCCGTCCTCGTTGCCGATGATGAAGTCGTAGATCGGGACCTCGCCAACCAGGCGTGCGGTGCGCTTCTTCTCCTGGGCCAGTAGGGGTTTGACCCGCGATTGCACCCCTTCGCCGACGAAGATCACACCTGGTCGGCCGATCACCCTATGTACGGCGTCGAGGTGTCCGGTGGCTGAGACGCCGGGGGCCACCCGCCACTTACCGCGCATATTCTCCAGTGCCCAGGCGGCGGCCCCGGCTTGACCCTCGGCCTTGCGGTAGACGCTTTTCTGAGCGCGGCGGCCGAAGATGATGAACGCCACTAAGACACCGAGTACCACCCCGAACACGATCATCAGGTATTTGGTGTACCCGCCGATCAG
This sequence comes from Actinomycetes bacterium, assembly GCA_022600695.1. GTDB lineage: Bacteria > Actinomycetota > Actinomycetes > Mycobacteriales > Mycobacteriaceae > Mycobacterium. The sequence goes on from JAHZJY010000151.1 coordinate 3,063, forward strand.
CAGGCCGAGGGCCACGGTCGCGCCGGCGATGATCACGAACGCGCTGATCATGTAGGGCAGCAGCCGTTTGTCCTCTTTACGCTGCATTTTGAAGGCTTGCCACAGTTGCGCGCGGCGCTGTTTCGAGGCGGCCTTACGGGCGGCCTTGGCTTCGGCTTTGGCCGCCTTGGTCTGGGCGGGCTTGCGGGATTTCGCCATAGCTGTCAAGGATACGGAGGGGGGTCAGCCGTGGGGCTCAGTGGCAACCGGAAGTCGCTGAGCCGCGGCGGCCTGCCGGTAAAGTCGGCCGGCCCGGTAGGACGAGCGCACCAGTGGCCCGGCCAGCACCCCCGCGAACCCCAGGCCCTCGGCGACGCCGGCCAACTCGACGAACTCCTCCGGCTTGACCCAGCGTTCGACCGGGTGGTGGCGCGGCGAAGGCCGCAGGTATTGGGTGATGGTGATGATGTCGCAGCCGGCCTCGCGCAGGTCGGCCAGCGCGGTGTGGACCTCGTCGATGGTTTCCCCCATGCCGAGGATGAGATTGCTCTTTGACACCAGGCCGAATTCCCGGGCCGCGGTCAGCACGTCGAGGCTGCGCTGGTAGCGGAAAGCCGGACGGATTCGCTTGAAGATTCGCGGCACCGTCTCGAGGTTGTGCGCGAACACCTCCGGGCGCGATTCGAACACCTCCGCGAGCAGGCCCGGTTCGCCGTTGAAATCCGGCGCGAGCAGTTCCACGCCGGTCGCCGGGTTCAATGACTTGATTGCCCGCACCGTCTCGGCGTACAGCCAGGCTCCGCCGTCGGACAGGTCATCACGCGCCACCCCGGTGACGGTCGCGTACTTCAGTCCCATCGTGGCCACACTCTCGGCGACCCGGCGTGGTTCGTCGCGATCCAACTCAGCCGGTTTTCCGGTGTCGATCTGGCAGAAATCGCAACGCCGGGTGCACTGTTCGCCACCGATCAGGAAGGTGGCCTCGCGGTCCTCCCAGCATTCGAAGATATTGGGGCAGCCGGCTTCCTCGCACACCGTGTGCAGCCCCTCCCGGCGGACCAACCCCTTCAGCGCGGTGTACTCCGGCCCCATCCGGGCCCGGGTCTTGATCCACGGGGGTTTGCGCTCGATCGGGGTCTCGGCGTTGCGCACCTCGAGCCGCAGCAGCTTGCGGCCTTCCGGAACCACGCTCATGACAGCGATGGTACGGCAGCCGGTACCGGAAGCCGGCCGTCCAAGGCGTCGCTGACCGCCTCGGCGACCCGGATTCGGACGTCGGAAACGCCGATTGTCCTGCCGAGTTCAGCGCTGATCGATGTCACCCCCGCGTCAGCGATCCCGCAAGGCACGATGGCCGAGAACGGCCTCAGGTCGCAGTCGCAGTTCAGTGCGAAGCCGTGCAGCGTGGTTCCGCGGGCCACCCGGATGCCGATCGCGGCGATCTTGCGCTCCGGCCGGCCGCCCGCCGCGGGCAGCCACACCCCGGATCGGCCCCGGACCCGGCCGGCGGCCAGCCCGAAGTCGGTGCACACCCTGATCAGCGATTGTTCCAGGCGCCGAACATAATCCATCACATCCATGGGCTCAGCCAGCCCGATCACGGGGTAACCGACCAGCTGGCCGGGGCCGTGCCAGGTGATCTTGCCGCCCCGGTCGCTGTCGATGACCGGGGTGCCGTCCACCGGGCGTTCGTGGGCCTCGGTGCGCTTGCCGGCGGTGTAAACCGGCGGGTGTTCGAGCAGCAGCAGCGTGTCCGGTCCGCCGGCAACCCGGGCATCGGCGGTCTCGCGCTGTAGTTGCCAGGCCTCGGCGTAGCCGAACACATCGAGGTGCCGGACCCGCAGTGGGTCGGAACCGGAGCGGATTGACTGCCGCATCTGACCGACGGTACTACCCGCGGGTGGACGCGGTGGCGTAGCCGAGCGCCTCCCCGATGGTGTTGTGATGGAACACGAAACCGGCCCGCTCCAGCGCGGCGGGGATGGCGCGCTGACCGCCGAGTAGACCTTCGTCGGCGAACTCCCCGAGCAGGGCCTTCAGCGCGAACCCGGGTACCGGCCACGGTGCCGGACGGTTCAGTGCCCGGCCGAGGGTGGCGGTGAACTCAGCGTTGGTCACCGGGGCGGGGCCGGTCAGATTCGCCGGTCCGGACAGTTCGGGTGTGTCGATCGCGAACTGCAGAGCGCGGACCACGTCGTCCAGGCTGACCCACGGCATGTACTGCCGGCCGCCGGCCAGTCGCCCGCCCAGACCCAGGGTGAACAGTGGTCTGAGCTTGCCCATCATGCCGCCGGCAGAGGAGAGAACCAGCCCGATGCGGGCCACCACCACCCGGACCCCGGCGTCACGGGCGGGTGCGGTGGCGGCCTCCCAGTCCACGCACAGACGGGCCAGGAATCCCGAACCGGCCGGGGCGGTTTCGTCGACGATATCGCCCCCGGTGTCGCCGTAGTAGCCCACTGCGCTGGCATTGATCAGCGTCGGGACGCCCGCTTGTACGGCCGCCGCGGAGATCACTTCCGTTGGGTCGATACGGCTGTCGCGGAGGGCTTGCTTAAAGGCGCCGGACCAACGTTTGTCGGCGACGCCGACGCCGCACAGGTTGACGACGGCGTCGACGCCCGCAAGGCCGCCCGGGTCGAACTCGCCACTGTCGGGGTTCCAGAACAGCTCGTCGCGGCCGGTCGGGGCGCGCCGGACAATACGGATTACCCGCTGGTCGGCCGAGTGCAGTGCGGTCACCAGCGCCGAGCCGATCAGGCCGGAAGAGCCTGCGATGGCGACAGTCAACTCAGAGCCCGAGCTCGGCTTCGAACGAGCCTTCCTCCAGCCGCTTTCGAACCGTGGTGAGGAACCGTCCGGCATCGGCACCGTCGATCAGCCGATGGTCATAGGTCAACGGCAGATAGCAGACCGAGCGGACGCCGATCGATTCGTTGCCGGAGTCGTCGACGATCACCCGGGGACGTTTGACGATCGCACCGGTGCCCAGCATGGCCGCCTGCGGCGGCACCAGGATCGGGGTGTCGAATAGGGCGCCCTGGCTGCCGATATTGGTGATGGTGAAGGTTCCGCCGGACAGTTCGTCGGGTTTGAGGTTGCCGGAGCGTGCGCGGGCGGCGATATCGCTGATCGCCCGGGCCAACCCGGCCAGCGACAGGTCGCCTGCGTTGTGCACCACCGGGGAGAGCAGACCCTGCTCGGTGTCGACCGCGAAACCGAGGTGCTCGGCGTCGTAGTAGGTGATCTCGCCGGCCTCCTCGTTGTAGCTGGCGTTGATATTCGGGTGCGCTTTGAGGGCGTCGATGACGGCGCGGGCGAAGAACGGCAGGAAGGTGAGGTTGACGCCCTCACGTTCGGAGAACTCCTTTTTGGCCCGGGCTCGTAGGGTGGCGATCCTGGTCATGTCGACTTCGTGAGTCTGGGTCAGCTGCGCGCTGGCCTGAAGCGACTCGCGGGTCTTGCGTGCGGTGAGCTTGCGGACCCGATTCGCTTTCTGGGTGGTACCGCGCAGATGGGCAAGCGGGGACGGGGCCGAGGAAGAGGGTGCCGGGGCCGACGGGGCCGGGGTGACCGCCGCGGGCGCCGACTGCGGAGCCTTTCCGGCCTCGGTCGCGGCGAGCACATCCTGTTTGCGGATACGCCCGCCGACGCCGGTTCCCTTGACGGTCGCCAGGTCGATCCCGTTCTCGGTGGCCAGCTTCCGCACCAGCGGGGTGACATAGGGTCCGCCTTCACCGGTGGCCGGTGCCGGTGAGGGCGGCTGCGGTGCGGGGGCGGCTACAGGGGCCGGGGTTGGTGCCGGCGGGGGCGGGGGCGGGGGCGGAGGTGCCGGCGCAGGAGCAGGGGCGGCTGCTGGGGCGGGTGCCGGGGCCGCCGGCGTAGGAGCCGCCGGGGCGGCCCCGGCGGCGCCGATCCTGGCCAACTCGCCGCCGACCGGAACGGTGACGTCCTCCTCAGCGGTAATGCTGAGCAGGGTGCCCGCCGCCGGCGACGGAATCTCGGTGTCGACCTTGTCGGTGGAGACCTCGACCAGCGGTTCGTCGACTGCGACGGCGTCGCCGACCTTCTTCAGCCACCGGGTCACGGTGCCCTCGGTCACCGACTCGCCGAGTTCGGGCATCAGCACCGGCGTCGCCGACGCGGAGTCGGCGGCCGGCGGTGCGGCCGGTGCCGGGGCAGCGGTGGCCGGTGTCGGTGCGGGAGCGGGTGCGGGAGCGGGCTGCTCAGCCGGCGGTGGGGTGGGCGGGGCGGCCTCGCCGGCCTCGGAGATCACGGCCAGATCGCCGCCGACGGCCACGGTGTCGTCCTCCTGCGCGACGATCTTGCTCAGCACGCCGGAGGCCGGTGCCGGGATCTCGGTGTCGACCTTGTCGGTCGACACCTCCAGCAGTGGCTCGTCCACCGTGACGGTGTCACCCTCCTGCTTGAGCCAGCGGGTGACGGTGCCCTCGGTGACGCTCTCGCCGAGTGCGGGCATCTGGACGGAGACGGCCATGTGTTTTGACTCCTATAAGTCGGTCGACCTCTGGCTTACCACAGCAGCGCGTCCCAATCCTGTCATTCCGGGCGCCATACGGCAGGGCAGTCGGGTGCCAATTCGTCTGGCACCATCAACGCGTGGGGTTTTTCGACAGGTTCCGGCGTGGCTCAGGAACATCCGCCGACTTGCGCTACCTGCGACAGTGGGCGGCGCAGCGCACCGGCGTGGAAGCCTTCGTCGAGCCCCAGACGCCCGTAACGCCGCTGACAGTCGTCCTGGTGGCCGCTGACGGCGAGTGGACGCGGCGCGCCGCCGGCGGTGCCGCCGGAGCGCGACGGGTCGGCGAACTGCTGCGCATACCGGTCTACGACGTGCAGAAGATCGGCTACCCGCAACGGATGCGTGACTTCGACGAACGCCGCCGAATCGAGCGGCGTCGCGCCCGGCGCGCCGAACTGGACGGGCCATAATCGGCGGATGCCGACTCGTTTTGTTCAGGCCAATGACGGAACCCGCCTCGCGGTCTACGAGGACGGCAATCCGGATGGGCCCACCATCGTCATGGTGCATGGTTGGCCCGACTCCCACGTGCTGTGGGACAGCGTGGTGGCCCAACTGTGCGGTGACTACCGGATCGTCCGCTACGACGCCCGCGGGGCCGGCGCATCGGATGTACCCCGGTCGGCGTCGTCGTACACCGTCGAACAACTCGCCGACGACTTCGACGCGGTCGCGGCGGCGGTATCGCCGGACCGGGCGGTGCATGTTCTCGCCCACGACTGGGGTGCGGCCACCATGTGGGAGTACGTCAGCCGTCCGGGGGCAGAGGACCGCGTTGCGTCGTACACGTCGATATCAGGTCCCGACCCCGGTCACCTGAGCAGGTTTCTGCGTGACGGTCTGTCCCGTCCATACCGGCCCAAGCGGTTCGCCCGGGCTTTTTCACAGGGGTTGCACTTCGGCTACATGGCGTTTTTCCGGACAGCGCTGGCACCGGTCGCCATGCGGACCTTTCTGGCCGAGGCCGGCAGACGGTTCGTCATCAATGCGGGCGTGCCGCCG
>JAHZJY010000152.1 GCA_022600695.1 Actinomycetes bacterium
CCCATCATCCGCCGCATCGCGCTGGGCTCGCTGCGCAACAAACTGCTCATCATCCTGCCGGCCGCATTACTGCTGAGCAGCGTCGCTCCGATCGTGGTCGAAGTGATCCTGATGTTCGGCGGGTGTTTCCTGGCCTATGAGGGCACCCACAAGGTCATCCATGCGCTGCGCCGCGACGATCACGATCACGACGCGCCGGCCGCGCAACTCGGCCCCGACGCGGAGTCGACGACGATCTCGGGTGCGATCCGCACCGATTTCATCCTGTCGGCCGAAATCATGGTGATCGCCCTGAAGGAGGTTCTCAACGAGCCGATGGTGTCCCGCGGGGTCATCCTGGCCGTCGTCGGGGTGGGCATCACGATCGCGGTCTACGGGGTTGTCGCGCTCATCGTGAAGATGGATGACCTGGGCCTCAAACTCGCCGAACGGTCATCACGGGTATCTCAGCGGGTGGGCCGGGCGCTGGTGGCCGGGATGCCGAAGGTTCTGGCGTGGCTTTCGGTGATCGGCACCGCCGCCATGCTGTGGGTCGGCGGCCACATCCTGCTGGTCGGGTTCGACGAGCTGGGGTGGATGTTGCCGTACCACCTGGTGCACCAGCTGGAGCACGCCGTGCATGGCGTGCCGGGTGCCGGCGGCGTGCTGGGCTGGATGGTCAACACGTTGGCCTCGGCACTGGTCGGCCTGCTGGTCGGGGCGCTCATCGTGCCGGTGGTGGAGCATATGCCGTTCCGCCGTTCCAAGAACGGGCCGGACGCGGCCCACCCCGAGGCCTCCCCCGATCCGGCCCGATGAGCTCCGGTCAGCCGGCGTTGCGAACCAGGGCGATGGCGTACTCGTTGACGAATCGACCCGCCGGCGGATCGCCGCGATCGCACGATCCGTCGGACTCACCGACCCGCTTGAGCCACAGGTAGGCATCGGCGTGCGCGCCCGCCGTCGCTGTGGTGGGTGGGACGCCCAGTGCCCGGCCGCGCGGATTGCACCAGCTGAGCGGGGCGTCCGGCACCGGCCCGACGCCATTGCGCGACGTGTCGATCACGTAGTGCGATCCGTTGGTGAGCGCCGAGATGGTCTCGCCGAAGCCGATCTGCTCCTCGGTGGTGTAGTAGTTCGTGATGTTGAGGCTGAAACCCCTCGCCTGATCCACCCCGACCGCGTTGAGCCGCTCAGCCATCACCTCGGCACTGACCCAGCGCGAATGGCCACCGTCGACGTAGACGACGGCCGCCGGGGCTGCCGTCAGCGTGTCGACGGCGTAGCTGATCAGGTCGAACCGTTCCTGGCGCTGAGCGGGGGCCAGACAGTCGGCCATCGCCAAGGCATCGGGTTCGAGGATGATCGCCGCCGGCATGGAACCCAGACCGGATGCGATGGCGTCGATCCACCCGCGGTAGCCGGCCGACGTGGCGAATCCTCCTGCGGCGAAGCTCCCGCAGTCCCGGTGGGGCAGGGCATAGAGGGCCAGGATCGGCATCGCCCCGGCCGCCTGGGCCGCGGCGGCGTACCTCGACACCGTCGCGGCGGCCGTGGCCGGCGGGAATGCGTGATCAAGCCAGTAGGCCTGCGGTGTGTTGGCGATCGTGGTCAGCTCGGGACTCGGCGGGTTCGCGCTCTTCGCCGCGGTCATCGCCAGCGATATGGGATCGACGTAGAAAGGCTTGCCGGCCAGCGGGTTGTCCGCCGCGAGCAGGCGCACCGACGGCGGATGTCCGGACGGCGGGAGGAATCCCGACAACATCAGGACGGCGACCGCGGCGACTGGCAGGAAACGGGCGCTCCACCGGATGAGCGCACCAACGGCTGAGAATGTCACCCCGCAAAAAATAGTGCCCCGGGTCGGTTTCCGCGAATCATTGGCGATCCCGGGCCGGCCGGACCGCTACGAGCTTCCGACCGCCTCCGCCGGGGCGACCGGATCCGACCCCGGGGCATCGGGGTTCGCGATCCACGGCGGCGGGGGCCCGTCCAGCCGGTAATAGCCGGGCGGCAACTCCGGACGTCCGGTTTCGGGCCCGGTGCCGGTGGTGGGTGGCGGCAACGGTGGCGCGCCGCCGGGAGAGTTGATCGAGACGTATCCGGGCGGCAGGGCCGGCGCCGGTCCCGCCCCGGGCGGTGGGGGTGCGGGGGCAACACCGGACCCCATCAGCTCATCGGCCGTGAAGGTCGGGTTCTGAACCTGATCCCAGATGTCCATCAGGGTTCCGAAGACCCCCCCGCCTGACTTGCCGGAGCCGTACACCGGATTCGGTATCTCCGGGACCCCCGGCGGTCCGGGCGGTGGCGGGGGCGGGGCGGCCGGATCACCGGGGGCCTGCGCGGGCTGGTCCGGTGCGGCCGGATCCGCCGGTGGCGGCGGTATCGGATAGATCGGTCCCGGCGGCGGGGCCGGATCGGCCGGCTCCGCCGCAGCCGCAGCCGCCCCGCACAGCGCGGCGACGATGAGGGCCGCACCGGCCAGTGCCGCGCTGCCTGCGCGGTGCCGTTCGGTCATCAGTCCGGCGGTCCTCTCGTGCTGTGCCCGCCGGCGTACCGACGGCCGAAATGTCGCTGCACTGCGATCGTCGCATACGGTGCGTCCCTCGTTACCGTCTGCTGGTGCGCAGCTCCCCGGACCGGTGGGCGTCAGGTCCGGTATCCAGCCCGGCATCCAGGGAGGTGTCCCGGGTTTCCCGCATGATCAGCAGCGCCACGAAACTCAGCGCCGCCGCGCCGAACAGGTACAACCCCACCCAGCCCACCCCGTATTCGGCGACGATCCAGGTGGCCAGAAACGGCGCGACCGCGGCACCCAGAATCCCCGAGGCGTTGTAGGCGATCCCCGATCCGGTGTAGCGGACGTTGGTCGGAAACATCTCGGGCAGCACCGCGCTCATCGGCCCGAAGGTCAGGCCCATCAGGATCATGCCGATGATCAGGAAGACCAACATGGTGGTCTGCGACCCGGATTCCGGTGCGAGCATCGGCCCGAACAGTGCGCCGTAGGCCATGATCGCGGCGGTGACCACCAACAACGTGGCCCGCCGCCCGAACCGGTCGGCAAGCCGGCCGGCCACCGGAAGCAGCGCCGCGAAGAACAGCATCGCGATCAACTGCCACTGCAGGAAATCGACATAGTCGAAACCCAGTCCCCTGCCCTCCGGCGGCCGTTTGGCGGTGCCGTAGCTCAGCGCCCACGTCGTGACGATGTAAAAGAGCGTGTAGGTCGCCAGCATCACGAACGTTCCGATGATCAGCTGACGCCAACTGCTCCGAAACACCTCGGCCAGCGGTGATTTCACCCGTTCCCCGCGTTCGACGGCGCGGACGAACACCGGCGTCTCGGTCAGCCGCAACCGGACGTACAGGCCGACGATGACCATCACCGC
>JAHZJY010000153.1 GCA_022600695.1 Actinomycetes bacterium
AACTCGGTCTGCAGATCGACTATGTCTTCGAGGAGCAACCGCTGGGCACCGGCGGCGGAATCGCCAACGTAGCCGGCAAACTGCGTCACGACACCGTGATGGTCTTCAACGGTGACGTGCTGTCCGGGATGGACCTCGGGGCGATGCTGGCCACCCATGCCGGCCGGGCCGCCGATGTAACCCTGCACCTGGTCCGGGTCAGCGACCCGCGGGCCTTCGGGTCGGTGCCCACCGACGGTGACGGGAATGTGTTGGCGTTCCTGGAGAAAACCGAGGATCCGCCGACCGATCAGATCAACGCCGGCACCTATATCTTCAACCGTGGCGTCATCGACCGCATTCCGCGCGACCGGGAGGTTTCGGTGGAACGCGAGGTGTTCCCGGCGCTGCTGGCCGACGGGGTGAGGGTCTGCGGTTATGTTGACGCCAGCTACTGGCGGGATATGGGCACCCCGGAGGATTTCGTCCGCGGGTCGGCCGACCTGGTGCGGGGTATCGCCCCGTCCCCGGCGCTGGGCGGGCGGCGCGGGGAGAGCCTCGTTCACGATGGCGCTTCGGTGGCCCCCGGTGCCCTGCTCTACGGCGGAACGGTGGTGGGCCGCGGTGCCGAGATCGGCCCCGGTGTGCGACTGGACGGCGCGGTGGTCTTCGACGGCGCACGCGTGGAAGCGGGTGCGGTGGTTGAGCGTTCGATTATCGGATCGGGGGCTCGGATCGGTCCGCGGGCGCTGATCCGGGACGGTGTGATCGGTGACGGTGCCGATATCGGCGCCCGCTGTGAACTGCTGCGGGGGGCGCGGGTGTGGCCCGGGGTGCTCATCCCGGACTGTGGGATCCGCTACTCATCGGATATCTGAGGGGCTACGGGCTACGGGCTACGGGCTACGGGCTACGGGGTCGGGAAGCGGTTTTTGGCCGCTTCCACGAGTGCGATGAGCCCGGCATCGGCACCGTCCGGGAGCGCATCGATCGGCCACCACCTCAGGTCCAGGGACTCGTCGCTGATGACGGCCTCGGCGTGCTCCGGCGCGGTCGCGATGAACTGCAGGTCCAAATGGCGGGTCGGGGTGCCCAGCGAACAGGTCACCGGATGTACGTGAATGGCCGCCAGGACCGGGTCGACGCTCAGGCCCGCGATACCGGACTCCTCGGTGGCCTCGCGCATCGCGGCGGTCACGATATCGGAGTCGTCATCCTCGCAGTGCCCGCCCAACTGCAGCCAACGGCCGAACCGCGGGTGCAGGGTCAACAGGACCTGTTCCGCGGTGTGGTCGACGACCAGTGCCGAGGCGGTCACATGCCCCGGAACGCAGGCCCGCCGGCAGCCGTCCGGCCGGGCCAGCAGATACGCCAGCACGGCGTGGCGCAACGCATCCTGGCCGGCGTCGGGTGGATCCCAGCCGGTGAGGGTGTCGACCGCGGAGGCGTGCAGGCTCATCGGCGTATCAGTCGATCGCCGGCCGGACCGGGGTCCCGCGGCGGCGGCGGGCATTCCGGGTAGCCGATCGCGATGGCGCCCAACGGTTCCCAGTCCGCGGGAAGGTCAAGAGTCTGGCGCACCGCCCCGGGCGCGAAGATCGTCGAGCCGATCCAGCAGCTGCCGACATCCCGCACGGCCAGCGCGACCAGCAGGGCCTGCACCGCCGCGCCGACCGCGACGGTGAACATGGTGTGCTCGGCTTCGGTGCGGGCCGGATCAGGATAGCTGTGGGCCCCGTCGGGCACCAGGAACGGGATCACCACTTCCGGCGCGTCATAGAGGATCTGCCCGCGGGCCACCCTGCGGTCGATGGACTCGGGGGGATGGCCGTCGGCGGCCAGGTCGGCCCGCCAGGCCGCCCGCATGGTGTCCAGCAGTTCGGTGCGGCGATCAGAGTCGGCCAGCCACACGAACCGGACCGGCCGGGTGTGGTGCGGTGCGGGGGCGGTGAGTGCCTCGGCGACAGCTGACTCGAGTACCTCCGGCTCCACTGGCCGGTTGGCGAACCGGCGCACGGAGCGTCGCATCGGCTGCGCCTGCCGGCGGCCCAGTTCGATCGCCTCGGTGGTACCGAGCCAGAACAGGTCATCGGGGCCGCCACGCAACAGCCGGGCCGCGGAGGAGCCGTCATCGGGCAGTGTCAGACCGCGCACCACGGCCACCGGCACCCCGGTCAGCTTGCCTTTGACCAGATCGGCTGCTGCGGCGATCTCGTCGGCCACGGCGACCTCGGTCACCAGCAACTCGTTACCGTGACTGTCGCTGGCCCCCGCATAGCTGTGCAGCACCGGAACGCCCGCCGAGCCGATCGCGGCGTCGGTCTGACCGTTCCGCCAGGCACGGCCCATGGTGTCGGTGATGACCACCCCCAACTCGGCTCCCGAGTTACGGCGCAGCTGGGCGCGCAGCCGGGCGGCGCTGGCGTCCGGGTCCTCGGGTAACAGTGCCAATTCCGTTGTTCCGACGTTGGATCCGTCAACTCCGGCCGCCGCCTGCACCAGACCATGCCGGTTCGCGGTGATCAGCGTGCGGCCCTTCCGGGCCAGAACGCGTACGGCTTCTTCCTCGATAAGCTTGCGGCGCAACGCATCCCGCTTTTCGGGGTCGGCGGGTGCGGGGACGATGCGGCCTTCACACTTGGACACGATCTTGCTGGTGATCACCACGATATCGCCGTCGCACAGCCACGGGGCGGCCTCGGTGATCGCAGCCGCGAGATCGTCGCCGGTGCGGAACTCG
>JAHZJY010000154.1 GCA_022600695.1 Actinomycetes bacterium
ATCCCCTGATGAAGAACGTCGAGCACCTCCGGATCCCAGGTCAGTGCCGTCTCCCAGTCGAGTCCGGCCTGGTCGGAGACGAAGATGCTGTGGGTGTCGTCGAAGATCTGGCACCGCCGGTGCGGCAGTACCGGGTCACCGATATCGCGGGCCAGTGCGCTGTCCAGAGCCACCAGTCCGTCGTTGGGCCATACCGCCGGGTTGGCCGGACCGGGTGCCTTGAACTTCGTGCCGGCGATCAGCATCACCGGAATTCGGTCCAGCACCCCGGACTGGAAGTCGTTCCAGCCGTTCCCGCCCATCAGGAAGGCCGTGTTCACCTCCCGCCCGAACCCGGCCATCCGTTGCGAAACAGCGGCTTTGAATTTGCGCATCCCGGCTTGGCAGAACTTGTCGCCCATGCATTCGGTCAGCCCGATGAGATCGTTGGCGTAGTCGGATAGGTAAGACCCTTGCCACGGCGTACCGATCGTCGTCAGCGAGCGCACGGCGACCGGGCTGCCGGTGGTGGCCAGCACCCGAATCGCGGACCGCGAATACAGCCCGCCCATCGAATGCCCCACCAGATCGATATCGGTGACCCCCTTCTCATCGTGCAGCCAGTTGATGAACCGGGCCAGATGTTCCCCGGCGGTGTCGATGCTGCCGGTGGAGTTGACCGTCATATTCTCCGGCAGGGTGACCGGGCAGACGCCGAACGCCCCGAAGCCGGTCTGGTCGATGACCTGACCACGCCCGGCCATCGCCGGGGCGGTGTAGACGGTGTAGTCCTTCGACAACAGGGATTCCCGGATCGCGGTGTTGGTGTTACCGGCCGCCAAACCGGTGGCGCAGGCCTGGTCATTGGTGGTGAACGGGCTGGTGGCGTCTTCGCCGGAGACCATCACCACCGCCGCGCCGGACGGTCGCTGCTCGCCGTTTCCCAGTCCCCCCGAACATCCGCCCAGCAGCGACACCGTCGTCAACGCCGCGGCGCCCAGCGCCAGGAATTTACCCATGACAGGATTGTCGCACCATGAATCCGCAGTCCCGTGTCGTTTTCTCCGGTGTGCAGCCCACATCCGATTCCCTGCATCTGGGCAATGCCCTGGGTGCGGTGCGGCAGTGGGTGGGCCTGCAGGACGATTACGCGACCTACTTCTGCGTCGTCGATCTGCATGCGATCACGGTGCCGCAGGATCCCGACGTGCTGCGCCGACGCACCCTGGTCACCGCTGCGCAGTATCTGGCATTGGGGATCGACCCGTCCCGATCCACCATTTTCGTGCAGAGTCATGTGCCCGCGCACACCGAACTGTCCTGGGTGCTGGGCTGTTTCACCGGCTTCGGCCAGGCCTCCCGGATGACTCAGTTCAAGGACAAGTCGGCCAAACAGGGCGCGGACGCCACCACGGTAGGGCTGTTCACCTACCCCGTGCTGCAGGCGGCCGATGTGCTGTTGTACGACACCAACCTGGTGCCGGTCGGGGAGGATCAGCGCCAGCACCTGGAACTGGCCCGCGATATCGCCCAGCGGATCAATGCCCGTTTTCCCGGCACGTTGGTGGTGCCGGAGGTGATGATCGCCGGACCGACCGCCAAGATCTACGACCTGGCCGACCCTACGGCGAAGATGAGCAAGTCGGCGACCACCGATGCGGGTTTGATCAACCTGCTCGACGACCCGAAGCGGTCGGCGAAGAAGATCCGCTCGGCGGTGACCGACAGCGATCGGGAGATCCGCTACGACCCGGAGGTCAAACCCGGGGTGTCCAACCTGCTGTCCATCCAGTCCGCGGTCACCGACACCCCGATCGACGCGCTGGTCAGCGGATACTCCGGGCGCGGCTATGGCGACCTCAAGGCCGAGACCGCCGAGGCGGTCATCGCCTACGTCACCCCGATACAGCAGCGGGTCGAGGAACTGCTCGCCGACCCGGCCGAGTTGCAGGCGATCCTGGTCAAGGGCGCGGACCGTGCGCGCGAGGTCGCGGGCAGCACCCTGGCCCGGGTCTATGACCGATTGGGCTTCCTGGCGGGCCGATGAAGCAGGCGTTCGCGCGACTCCGCGCCCGGTATCCGTGGCTGGATCGCGTGATTCGCGCCCAGCAGCGCTACAGCGCATCGCAGGGGGACACCTACGCGGCCGGCATCACCTACCTCACCATCTTCGCGCTGTTCCCGATCCTGATGATGGTTTTCGCGGTGGTCGGGTTCGTGCTGGCCAGCCGGCCGAAGCTGCTCGCCGAGATCGACAGCTGGGTCAAGGCTTCGGTATCCGGTGAACTGGCTCCGCAATTGCTCAGCCTGATGAACGCGGCCATCGACTCCCGCACCTCGGTGGGCCTGATCGGCCTGGCGGTCGCCCTGTGGGCGGGGTTGAGCTGGATGAACCACCTGCGCGGGGCGCTGAGCCATATGTGGGGCCAGCCGCACAACAAGGCGCCGTTCCTGCACACCAAAGCCTCGGATCTTCTCGCCCTGCTCTCGATCTTCGGTGCCAGCGTGGTGACCATCGGGCTGACCGCGCTGCCCTCGGCGCTCGGCCTGAACGCGCCGTTGCGCGCCGGTTCGCTGCTCGCCTCGCTGCTGGCGTCGTGGCTGCTGTTCAGCTGGGTGATCGCCCGGCTGCCCCGGCAGCCGGTGAGCCCGCGCTGTGCCACCCGGGCCGGGCTGCTGGCCGCCGTCGGTTTCGAGATCTTCAAACAGGTGGCCTCGACGTACCTCGAGAAGGTTGTGCACGGCCCGGCCGGCGTGGTCTTCGGCCCGGTGCTGGGCCTGATGGTGTTCGCCTACGTCACCAACCGGTTGGTGCTGTTCGCGACGGCCTGGGCCGCCGAGGGTGTCAGCCCATCCGCACCCGCTGATTCAGCGACCGGGCCGCCAGAATCAGACTGAAAATGATGATGGTGCCGACCACCGCGACGCCGACCCGCACCGGAAGTGCGTCGGCCGGCAGGATCGGCGCAGCCACCGGAGCGGCCTCCGGTCGCGGCGGGAGCAGCGACGGGTCGGGCTCGATCAACGTGCCGATCGTGGTGCCCGGGGCGGTGGCGAAGCCGTAGTCCAGCAGCCGCACCGCCTGTTCCCACGGAGCGATGGGCTGGCGGGTGCCGCGCAGCAGCACCGCCACCAGTCGCCGTCCGTCGCGCTGGGCGGCACCGACGAAGGTCTGCCTGGCATCGTCGGTGAAACCGGTCTTACCGCCGAGGGCACCGGGATAGTTGACCAGCAGCTTGTTGTCATTCTCGATCGGGTACGGCGGCTGGCCGTTGCTATCGGGGAACTGGTATTCCCGGGTGCGGGCGATATCGGCGAAGATCGGGTTGTCGAACGCGTAGCGGAAGAACAGCCCGATATCGTAGGCCGATGTGCTCATACCCGGTCCGTCGAGGCCGGACGGGGTGGCCACCCGGGTATCGCGACCGCCGAGCTTGGAGGCCAGGACGTTGATCTTGCCGAGCGCGACATCCATGCCGCCGAGCGCCCCCGCCAGCGCATCCGCGGCGTCGTTGCCGGAGTACATCACCAGCCCGTGCAGCAGGTCGTTGACGCTGTAGCGGCCGCCCGGTTCCACGCCGACCTTCGTCCCCTCGGCGTTGGCATCCTCCTGGGAGCCGTCGATGATCCGGTTCAGCGGCAGCTCGTTGATGGCCGCCATCGCGGTCAGCACCTTGATGACGCTGGCGGGTCGGTGCCGGCCGTGCGGGTCGCGGGCGGCGATGATCTCGCCGGAGTCCAGGTCGGCGACCAGCCATGCCTCTGCGGAGACCTCGCCGGGCAGCGGCGGGGTGCCGGCGGCGACGATCACCCCGCAGCCGCTGAGTGCTTCGCCGCCGACCGGCGAGGCCGGCACCGGAAGCGGCTGCGGCGGATCGCCCACCTTGGGGATCTCCGAGGCATCCACCGCCGGCGGCGTGGACACCTTGTACGGGCAATTGTTGGGGTCCTGGGCCGGGGCGGGGTCGGCCCCGGCGATTGCCGGCGCGGCCGCCATGAACAGTGCCGCTCCCGCCACGGCAGCCCGACGCAACGTCCTCAAGGTCGCCATGGGACTGCAGGTTAAGCGACGCCACCCTCCAAACCGGGGAGCCGCGCTGTGACGGGTGTGGTTATTGATGCAATCGCGGGATAGCCGATACTGGCCAGCCACAACCGGCCCCGGTGCTCTATGAGGCCGGTCACGACCCCGAAGTCCGGGCGTGTCATCCGCACGCCTGCGGTGGCGGCGCCGGTATCGGGATCGAATGCGACCGCCCACACCACCGATTCCATCTGCGGCTGCAGCCGGTCGGGTAGCCGCCAGATGAGTTTGCGAATCCAGGGGGCGCGGGGGGCCAGGAAATCCGCGGCCCGGTTGACCGGGGTGACCATGGCGCACCATATGCGGCCGTCCGATCCGGTCGAGATGTTGTCCGGCATACCGGGCAGATGCTCGGCCAGTGGGGTCACCGTGGCGGTCCGCGGCCCGGTGAGCCAGAACTTGGACAGCCGGCGCCCCTGGGTCTCGGCGAATACCAGAGCGGAGTTGTCGGCGGTCAGGGTCAGACCGTTGGCGAAGTAGAGGTTGTCGAGCACCTGCACCACGTGTCCGTCCGGATCCCGGCGGAACAACCCGCCGTCGCCGCGCGCCTCGAAGATCGCCGCTTTGAAATGCCGGTAGCTGAACGTGGCGGTGGACTGGGTGAAAAAAATCGTGCCGTCCGGCAGTTCGACGACGTTCGAGCAGAAGGTCAACGCTCTGGCGTCGACCGCATCCACCAGTAACTCGATACTTCCGGTCGCCCGGTCCATCGCCAGCAGCCCGCCCGGACTGGAACAGATCAGCAGCCGTCCGTCCCGGCCCACCGTCAGGCCGAGCGGCCGCCCCTCGATCTGGCCTACCACCGTCACCGGACCGTCCGGGTCGATCCGCACGATCCGGCCGTCGATGAGACCGGTCCAGAGCATGCCGTCGGCGTCGACCACGATGTCCTCCGGCGCGTCGCCGGGCATCGGCACCACCTTCAGGTCCGCGGGCGGAAAGTCCGGCAGCGGCCGCACCGGCGGCGGCTCCCAGCGAACCGGGTCGATTCGCGGCCTGCCGCCCGGGGAACTCACAACAGCCGGCCGGCCTCGGCAAGCACCCGGTGCAGGATCTGGTAGATCTCGTCGAACTCCGCGGGGCCGCTGATCAGCGGCGGGGCCAGCTGGACCACGGGGTCGCCGCGGTCGTCGGCCCGGCAGTACAGACCGGCCTCGAACAGGGCGGCCGACAGGAAGCTGCGCAGCAGTCGCTCGCTCTCGTCGGCATCGAAGGTCTCCCGGGTCTGCTTGTCCTTGACCAGTTCGATGCCGTAGAAGAAGCCCTCGCCCCGAACATCGCCGACGATCGGCAGCTCCAGCAACTGCTCCAGGGTGGATCGGAAGACCGGTGCGTTGGTCTTGACGTGCTCGGTGATGCCCTCGCTCTCGAAGAGATCCAGATTGGCCAGCGCGACGGCCGCCGAGACCGGATGGCCGCCGAAGGTGTAGCCGTGCCCGAAGGTGGTCTTACCGTCGTTGAACGGCTCGAAGAGCCGGTCGGAGGCGATCATCGCCCCGATGGGGGAGTATCCCGAGCTCATCCCCTTCGCGCAGGTGATGATATCCGGGATGTAGCCGAAATCATTGCAGGCGAAGATCGAACCGATACGGCCGAAGGCGCAGATGGTTTCGTCGGAGACCAGCAGCACGTCGTACTCATCGCAGATCTCGCGGACCCGTTCGAAGTACCCGGGCGGCGGGGGGAAGCAACCGCCGGCGTTCTGCACCGGTTCCAGGAACACCGCGGCGACGGTGTCCGGTCCCTCGAACTCGATGGCCTCGGCGATCCGGTCCGCGCAGTACTGACCCCAGGCTTTGATATCGGTGTCGAACGGTTCCGGCGCCCGATAGAAGTTGGTGTTGGGTACCCGGAAACCGCCCGGCGTCAGCGGCTCGAACGGTTTCTTGAAGTCCGGCAGGCCGGTGATGGCGAGCGCGCCCTGCGGGGTGCCGTGGTAGGCGATGGCCCGTGAGATCACCTTGTACTTACCCGGTTTGCCGGTCAGCTTGAAGTACTGTTTGGCCAGTTTCCACGCACTCTCCACGGCCTCGCCGCCGCCGGTGGTGAAGAACACGCGGTTCAGATCCCCGGGAGCGTAACCGGCCAACCGCTCTGCCAGTTCGATCGCGGGCGGGGTGGCGTAGGACCACAGAGGGAAGAACTCGAGAGTCTCGGCCTGTCGTGCGCCGGCGGCGGCGAGGTCGCTGCGGCCGTGTCCGACCTGAACGACGAACAGCCCGGACAGCCCGTCGAAGTAGCGCTTGCCGCGGCTGTCCCAGATGTACACGCCCTCGCCGCGGGTGATGATCGGCGGAGTCATCCCCTTGCCGTGCCGGGCGAAGTGACCCCACAGGTGGCGGTCGGCTTTCGCGCCCAGTTCCGTAGTCATGTCGTGCTCGGCGGATAGTGTCATCGTGTTCCCCAATTATATTGTTGTTTAACGAGTTTCAGATATACAAGAGTTTCGGTGGACGCCACTCCGGGGACCGCGCGGATCTGCGTATTGAGCAGTTCCAGCAGCTCGGCGTCGTCGGAACAGACCACCTCGACAATCGCGTCGAATGTCCCGGCGGTCAGCACGACATAGTCCACCGCGTTGATTCTGGAGAGCCGCTCGGCGACCTTGGTGGCATCTCCCTGGCAGCGGACCCCGACCATGGCCTGCCGGGAGAAGCCCAGTTGCATCGGGTCGGTGACCGCGACGATCTGGATGACACCGGCGTCGACGAGCCGCTGCACGCGCTGTCGAACCGCGGCCTCCGACAGCCCGACGGCCTTGCCGATGGCGGCATAGGACCGCCGACCGTCCTGCTGGAGTTTCTCGATGATGGCTTTGGCCATCTCGTCAAGTTGGGCCGGGCCGTTCGGACCGGGCCTGACGGCGCGCAAATCACGCATGACGTTGATTGTGCACGGAATTCGTTGTTCCAGGCAAAGAAAGTGACGGAATGCGTAGCGTCGGCGAGTGATTGCGAGTAGCTGGATTGACGGCCCGGTGCTGACCGCGCGGCGGCATGACGGAGACGAGGACGCCCTGCGACAGGCGAATGACACCCGCTACGGACTGGCCGCCTCGGCCTGGACCCGGGACGTTTACCGCGCCCAGCGCGCAGCCCGGGAGATCAAGGCCGGATGCGGTCTGGGCGCATCCGGGTTCGGTAAGGACATGTCGGACTACTCCTTCGATGAGTACCTGACCGTCAAACACGTGACGAGCGATATCACCGGTGTCGCCGAAAAGGACTGGCATCGAACGGTATTCCGGTTGCGTTGAACGTCGGGCGTGCCGTCAGCGGGCGAATATAAGCGCCCGCTTGACCTCCTGGATGGCCTTCGTGACCTCGATCCCGCGTGGGCAGGCATCGGTGCAGTTGAACGTGGTGCGGCAGCGCCACACCCCGTCGACCTCGTTGAGGATCTCCAACCGTTCGGCGGCACCCTCGTCGCGGCTGTCGAAGATGAACCGGTGGGCGTTGACGATGGCCGCCGGCCCGAAATAGCTGCCGTCGTTCCAGAACACCGGACAACTGGTGGTGCAGCAGGCGCACAGGATGCATTTGGTGGTGTCGTCGTAACGGGCGCGGTCGGCCTGGCTCTGGATGCGTTCCCGGGTCGGCGGGTTGCCGTTGTTGATCAGGTAGGGCTTCACCGCGCGGAAGGCGTCGAAGAACGGCTCCATGTCCACCACCAGATCCTTCTCCACGGGCAGCCCGCGGATCGGCTCGATGGTCACGGTGAGCGGTTTGCCCTCCTTCGGGAGCAGATCGCGCATGAGAACCTTGCACGCCAGCCGATTGACGCCGTTGACGCGCATGGCGTCCGAGCCGCATACCCCGTGCGCGCAGGACCGGCGCAGGGTCAGCGTCCCGTCCAGATAGTTCTTCGCGTACGAAATCAGGTTGAGCAACCGGTCGCTGGGCAGGCAGGGAACCCGGAAGCTCTGCCAGCCACCGGAGTCGGCGTAGCGGTCCGGGTTCTCCGGGTCGAAGCGGGCGATCTTCAGGGTCACCATCACCGCGCCCGGCGGGACGGGCGGCAGCGGCGGATCGCCGGCCTCTGCGGTGTCGACCACTGCTGTCATCAGTATTTACGCTCCATCGGCTCGTAGCGGGTCTGGACGACAGGTTTGTAGTCCAACCGGATATCGCTCAGCAGGTCGGATCCCTCTTTGTAGGCCATGGTGTGGCGCATGTAGTTGGTGTCGTCGCGATGCGGGTAGTCCTCGCGGGCGTGCCCGCCGCGGGACTCCTTGCGGTTGAGCGCGCTGGCCACCGTGACCTCCGCCAGTTCCAGCAGGAAGCCCAGTTCGATGGCCTCGAGCAGGTCGCTGTTGTAGCGCTTTCCCTTGTCGTGCACCGAAATCCGGGAGTACCGCTCCTTGAGCGCGTGGATATCGGTGAGCGCCTGTTTGAGGGTCTCCTCGGTGCGGAACACCGCCGCGTTGTTGTCCATCGACTGCTGGAGTTCACCGCGGATGTCGGCGACCCGTTCGTTACCGTGCTCCGAGAGGATGTCGGACACCCAGTTGACGACCATGCCGGCCGGCTCGGGCGGCAGATCGACATGGGGGTTACCGAGTGCATAGTAGGCGGCAGCGAGCCCGGCCCGGCGGCCGAAGACGTTGATGTCCAGCAGCGAGTTGGTGCCGAGTCGGTTGGCGCCGTGCACCGACACGCAGGCGCATTCGCCGGCCGCGTACAGCCCGGGCACCACGTTGGTGCTGTCGCGAAGGACCTGACCGATCACCGTGGTGGGAATACCGCCCATGACGTAGTGGCAGGTGGGGTAGACCGGCACCAGTTCGGTGACCGGGTCGACGCCGAGGTAGGTGCGGGCGAACTCGGTGATATCGGGAAGTTTGGCCTCCAGCACATCCGCACCGAGGTGCCGGACGTCGATGTAGACGTAGTCCTTGTTCGGTCCGGCACCGCGGCCCTCGAGAACCTCGAGCACCATCGAGCGGGCGACGATATCGCGGGGGGCCAAGTCGACGATCGTCGGCGCGTAGCGCTCCATGAAACGCTCGCCCTCGCCGTTGAGGAGCCGACCGCCCTCGCCGCGTACCGCTTCGGAGATGAGGATCCCGAGCCCGGCCAGCCCGGTCGGGTGGAACTGGTGGAACTCCATATCCTCCAGCGGGAGGCCCTTACGGAAGACGATACCCAGGCCGTCCCCGGTGAGGGTGTGAGCGTTGGAGGTGGTCTTGTACATCCGGCCGGACCCGCCGGTGGCCAGCACGATGGCCTTCGCATGGAAGACGTGGATATCGCCGGTGGCCAGTTCGTAGGTGACCACACCGGTGGCCACCGGTCCGCGCGGCGTCTCGGTGAGCACCAGGTCCAGGGCGTAGAACTCGTTGAAGAACTCCACGTTGTGCTTGACGCAGTTCTGATAGAGCGTCTGCAGGATCATGTGACCGGTGCGGTCGGCGGCATAGCAGGCCCGTCGCACCGGGGCCTTGCCGTGGTCACGGGTGTGGCCGCCGAACCGGCGCTGGTCGATGCGCCCCTCCGGGGTGCGGTTGAACGGCATGCCCATCTTCTCGAGGTCCAGCACCGCGTCGATGGCTTCTTTGCACATGATCTCGACGGCGTCCTGATCGGCCAGGTAGTCCCCGCCCTTGACGGTGTCGAAGGTGTGCCACTCCCAGTTGTCCTCTTCGACATTGGCCAACGCGGCGCACATCCCGCCCTGGGCGGCACCGGTGTGACTGCGGGTCGGATACAGCTTGGTCAGAACGGCGGTCCGTGCCCGCGGTCCGGCCTCGACGGCGGCCCGCATACCGGCGCCGCCGGCTCCGACGATGACGACGTCATAGCGGTGTTCGGTGATCATCGGCCCTCCCTAGATGTTCGGGTTGAAGGTCAGCAGTGTGTAGGTGCCGACGACCAGGACCAGCACCATGGACGTGGCCAGCAGCGAGTTGAGCCAGAACCGGGTCGAGTCCTTGCGCGCGTAGTCGGCGATGATCGTGCGCATTCCGTTGCCGCCGTGCAGTTGTGCCAGCCACAGCATGGCCAGGTCCCAGATCTGCCAGAACGGCGAAGCCCAGCGCTGGGCGACGTAGTTGAAGTCGATCCGATAGACGCCGTTCTGCCACATCAGTCCGATGAACAGGTGGCCGATGACCAGGAACACCAGCACCACACCCGAGAACCGCATGAACAACCAGGCGTACTTCTCGAAGTTGGTGATCCCGCCGCGCCGTGGTGAGCGGGGGCTGTCCAGGCCGGCGGGGTGGTCGTGGCTACGGGTAACGACCGGGGCGGGCCTCACAGGAACCGCTCCGCCATGTGCATGCCGATGACCACGGTGGCCGGGACCATGACCACCAGCCAGATTCCGGCCACCGCCCACAGCATCTGCCGTTGGTGGCGGGGGCCCTGCCACCAGAAGTCGACCAGGATCACCCGCAAGCCGTTGAGGGCGTGGAACAGGACGCAGGCCACCAGGCCCAGTTCCATCAGACCCACGATCGGGGTCTTGTAGGTCTCGACGACCGCGTTGTAGGCCTCCGGGCTGACCCGGACCAGCGCGGTGTCCATGACGTGGACGAACAGGAAGAAGAACACCGTGGCCCCGGTGATCCGGTGCAGCACCCAGGACCACATCCCGGGGTCGCCGCGGTAATACGTTCTGCGGCGCCGCGGTGACACCTGCGTCGCTGTGCTCATTGCCGCTGTGCTCATTGCCGGCCTCCGGGTTGGAACTTTGCACAGACTCTAACGCTGTTTCGGGTGTGAAATCAGTGACGCGGCAATTACGTCATGGCCCGACGCGGGTGATCCTCGGCACAGGGCGTGATCCCCGGCACAATGGGAGGGATGAGATGGCTGAGATGAGTACGCCGCTGACGCTGGAGATGATCGGGCAGGCGCCCAAGGCGTTGCTGCACGACCATCTGGACGGGGGACTGCGCCCGGCCACCGTGATCGATCTCGCCGAGCAGGTCGGCTACCGAGGGTTGCCCAGCACCGACGACGCCGAACTGGCGGCCTGGTTCCGTACCGCGGCGCACAGCGGTTCGCTGGTGCGCTACCTCGAACCGTTCGCCCACACCGTCGCGGTGCTGCAGACCCCCGCGGCCCTGCACCGGGTCGCGGTTGAATGCGTGCAGGACCTGGCCTCCGACAATGTGGTCTACGCCGAGATCCGATTCGCCCCGGAGTTGCACATCGACGGCGGGCTGTCGATGGACGAGGTGCTCGAGGCGGTGCTGGCCGGATTCGCCGACGGCGAGCGGGCCGCTGCCGAGGCCGGCCGCACCATCACGGTGCGGTGCCTGGTGACCGCCATGCGGCATGCCGCCCGCTCGCGGGATATCGCCGAGCTGGCGATCAGGTTCCGGGACCGCGGGGTAGTCGGTTTCGACATCGCCGGAGCCGAGCAGGGGTACCCGCCGTCGCGTCACCTCGATGCCTTCGAATACATGCGCGCCAACAATGCGCGGTTCACCATCCACGCCGGTGAGGCTTTCGGCATTCCGTCCATCCACGAGGCCATCGCGTTCTGCGGTGCCGACCGGTTGGGGCACGGGGTCCGGATCGTCGATGACATCGAGCAGCGGCCCGACGGCACCGCGGACCTCGGCCGGTTGGCGGCGATCGTGCGCGACAAGCGGATTCCACTGGAGATGTGCCCGAGTTCCAATGTGCAGACCGGCGCGGTGCCCAGTCTCGAGAAGCACCCGTTCGACCTGTTGGCCCGGTTGCGGTTCCGGGTCACGGTCAACACCGACAACCGGCTGATGAGCGACACCACCATGAGCCAAGAGATGCTGACGCTCGTGCAGACCTTCGGTTACGGCTGGAGCGATCTGGAACGGTTCACGATCAACGCCATGAAGTCGGCGTTCATTCATTTCGACGAGCGACTGGCCATCATCGACGAGGTGATCAAGCCGCGCTACGCGGTACTGGTCGGCTGAACCGGGTCCGGCTCACGGCAGACTGTTTCCATGACTGCTGCATTCGATATCCGGAGCACCGCCGGCCGCTTCCGTCTCGTCGCGCTGACCGAGGCCGCGACGTGGGTCGGGCTGCTGATCGGGATGTACTTCAAATACCTGGGCAACCCGCGCACCGAGATCGGGGTTCAGATCTTCGGCATGGCGCACGGCCTGGTCTTCATGGCGTTCGTGGTCGCCGCCGGATGGACCGGGGTGGTGTATTCATGGGGTGCCGGTACCTGGCTGCTGGTCCTGCTGGGCAGCATCGTGCCACTGGGCAGTGTGGTTTTCGTCGTATGGGCTGACCGGACCGGCAGACTGGACCGGCCGGTCGGGCGCTACTCGCGTCGCAGCCGCGATTCGACGAACCGTTCCACTTCCTCCCACCCGGCGACGGCCTCCGCCGAGGACTCGCCCGGTCCGGTCGCCGATTCCGGATTCAGGACCTGATCGACCAGTCTGCCGACCGCGGTCTCGGCGGTGAGCAGGGTGGCGACGGTGTCGTCCTCGGAGTAGTCGCCCACGTCGCGGACGAACTCGACGGCCAGATCCAACTGATCGCGGTCGATGGCATCCGGACCGTCGGAGATGTCGTCGACCAAACCGCTGAGCACGTAGACGTTGTCATCGGTGACGTCCACCCGCAGTGAACCGTCGGTGGCCGCGGTACGGATGTCGTCGTAGGTGCTCAGCCCCGACAGATCATGGTCATGTTCGTCGGCCAGGTACCGGGCCAGCGCCCGCTCCGACCCGAACACGCTGATCCGGCCGTTGCGGCCCAGGAAGATCGGCTTGTCGTCGAAGTAGCAGCGCAGCGTGAACAGCGTGCCGGCGCTGGTCATCACCTGAACCGGGTCGATGCCGACGTTCTCCCAGAACTTGCTGTCGCCACCGAGTGTCACCGGTCCGGCCCGGTGCCCGGCGGCGGCGCCATTGGCCACATCGGCCACATCGGCCACATCGGCGACATCGGCGACCGAGGCGGTGCCGGCATCGTCCTCGGTCAGCACCGCCAGCGTGCCCTCATCCAGCGCCTCGTCGAACGCCTCGTCGAGTTCGGCGGCGGCCTGTTCGGCCATGCCGGCGTCGACCGGCGGGGTCGTGATGATCTCGTCGATCGCCGCCACCACCCCGTCCCAGCTTCGCGCGACGGTCTGGCCGATGGCTTCCCAGCGCTTACGTCCGGCCCGGCCGCTGAACTGGTCGATACCGCCCATCACCTGGCCCAGGTTGGGATTGCCGTTGAAGAACCGGGTGACCGCCGGCAGCTCACACACCGTTCCGATCGAGGAGACGACGGCCAGTGTGTTGGCGAGGGCGTTCACCGATGCTTCGGTGGGCTTCTCGGCGAGTAGTTCCTCGGCGCCGATCAGGTCCGCCTGGCGGGCCTCGGCAGGCTGGAGCCGGTGGGCGTTGGCCTTGGTCAACCTTTCCCATGCCGGGTGGTCGGTGAGATCGTTATCGGTGTCGGTCCGAACGAACGACGCGAGATCCGCCACCGACTCGAACGCGAACAGGTCGTCGTCCTTGCCGAGGAATCCCTCCCACTCGTCGCCGGCGTCGCGCCAGCGGGGAGCCCACAACGTGAAGAGATCACCCGCGGTGACCCCGATGCGAATCGGTACCAGCTCTGCAGCCATGCCGGACAGCCTAACGACCTAGAGTCTGACCCCATGGATGTGTGTGTCGTCGACCACCCGCTGGCCGCTGCCAGGCTGACCACCCTGCGTGACGAACGCACCGACAACGCCGCGTTCCGCGCAGCACTTCGGGACCTGACCCGCATGCTGGTTTATGAGGCCACCCGTGACGCGCCGAGCGAGAGGATCAGCGTTCGCACCCCGCTGACCGACACCGGCGGCAGCCGCCTGGCGAATCCGCCGTTGCTGGTCCCGGTGCTGCGGGCCGGTCTGGGCATGGTCGACGAGGCGCAGGGGCTGATCCCGGAAGCCCAGGTGGGTTTCGTCGGCGTCGCACGTGATGAAAGCACCCACCGGCCGATGCCGTACCTGGAGTCGCTGCCATCGGATCTGCGTACCCGGCCGGTCATGGTGCTCGACCCGATGCTGGCCACCGGCGGGTCGATGGCGCACACCATCGACTTGCTGCACGGGCGTGGCGCCGTCGATATCACGGTGGTCTGCGTGGTGTGCGCGCCGCGGGGCGTGGCCGCGCTGGAAAGCGTCGCTCCGGAGGCACGGCTGTTCACCGCGGCCATCGACGACGGACTCAACAGCGCGGCCTATATCGTCCCCGGCCTCGGTGACGCCGGGGACCGGCAGTTCGGGCCGCGCTAGATCCGGGCAACCACGGCCGCGAGCAGCGCACCCAGATCAGCGGCCGAGTCGCGGCCGGCAGCCAGCACCTCGTCATGCCGCAGCGGCTCACCGGTCATCCCGGCGGCCAGGTTGGTCACCAGCGACACCCCGAGCACCTCGGCGCCCGCGGCCCGCGCCGCGATGACCTCATGCACCGTGGACATACCGACCAGGTCCGCGCCCAGGGTGCGCAGCATCCGGATCTCGGCGGGGGTCTCATAGTGCGGACCGGGCAGCGCCGCATAGACGCCTTCGGCCAGGGTGGGATCGACGCCGCGGGCCAGCGCCCGCAGTCGCGGCGAGTAGGCGTCGACGAGGTCGACGAACTGCGGGCCCTCCAACGGGGACCGGGCGGTGAGGTTGAGATGGTCGCTGATGAGCACCGGTTGACCCACCCGGTACTCCGGCCGCAGGCCGCCGGCGGCATTGGTCAGCACGATGACATCGGCCCCGGCCGCACAGGCGGTGCGCACCGGGTGCACGACCCGGCTCAGGTCATGTCCCTCGTAGGCGTGGATGCGGCCGACGAACACCAGCACCCGATGATCGCCGACGGTGACCGACAGGGCCTGCCCGCGGTGGCCGTCGGCGCTGGGCGCCGCGAAGCCCGGCAGGTCGGCCATCGGGATCTCGGCCGACGGCACGCCCAGGGACAGCGCGGCCGGTGCCCAGCCCGACCCGAGAACCAGGGCCACGTCGTGGCGGTCGGCTCCGGTCCGCTCGGCGATCACCGCGGCGGCCCGCACGGCGTCCGGACCCGCGGCGTCTGGACTCACAGCCACCCAGCCTAGTGCCGCCTGAGATACTTACCCGATGCCCCTGGCCGACATCGCGGAGACGTGGCTGGCTGCGCACTATGACGATCTCGTCGCGTGGCGCCGCCACATCCACCGGCACCCCGAATTGGGACGGCAGGAGTTCGCGACCACGCAGTTCGTCGCCGACCGTTTGGTCGAGGCCGGACTCAATCCCAAGGTGCTGCCCGGCGGAACGGGCCTGACCTGTGATTTCGGGCCTGACTGTGGGCCGAGGATCGCGCTGCGCGCCGATATGGACGCGTTGCCGATGACCGAGCGCACCGGTGCCGGCTACGCCTCGACGGTGCCCGGGGTGGCGCATGCCTGCGGCCACGACGCCCACACCGCGATCCTGCTGGGCGCGGCGACCGCCCTGGCGTCAGCTGCCGAACTTCCGCTCGGGGTCCGGCTGATCTTCCAGCCCGCCGAAGAGCTGATGCCCGGCGGCGCACTCGATGCGATCGCGGCCGGCGCCTTGGCCGGTGTGTCGCGGATCTTCGCCCTGCACTGCGATCCGCGCCTTGCGGTCGGCCGGGTGGCGATCACCGCCGGTCCGATCACCTCGGCGGCCGACTCGATCGAGATCACCCTGCACTCGCCGGGCGGGCACACCTCGCGGCCGCACCTGACCGCCGATCTGGTGTACGGGATGGGGACGGTCATCACCGGGTTGCCCGGTGTGCTGTCCCGGCGTATCGACCCGCGGCACGGCACCGTGATGGTCTGGGGTGCGGCCAACGCCGGAGTGGCCGCCAACGCCATCCCCCAGGTCGGCACCCTGGCCGGCACCGTGCGCACCGCCAGCCGGGAGGCCTGGCTGGAGATGGAACACCTGGTGCAGGAGATCGTCTCCGGTCTGCTCTCCCCGCTCGGTATCGAGCACTCGCTGCAATACCGTCGCGGCGTGCCGCCGGTGGTCAACGAGGAGCGCAGCACCCAGGTCATGACCCACGCCATCGAGGCGGTCGGGCCGGAGGTCCTCGCCGACACCCGGCAGTCCGGCGGCGGCGAGGACTTCTCCTGGTACCTGGAGGAGGTGCCCGGGGCGATGGCCCGGCTCGGTGTGTGGAGCGGCCGGGGCGACCAACTCGACCTGCACCAGCCCACTTTCGATCTCGACGAGCGGGCACTGGCGATCGGGGTGCGGGTGCTGGTCAACATCATCGAGCAGTCCCCGGCGTTCGAGTGATACTGCCGGTGACCGGCGGAACCTTCGACGGGGCTCCGGCCCTACTCGGGGCCGGGCCCGATATTGCGGGACGGTCGGGTCCGGATGTGATGGACGTAGTCCGCCGGCGCGCCGGCCACCTCCGCGGCGTCGGCCATCACGCCGAGATAGCGGGCCGAGGGTAACCCGCCCTCCCAGCCGTCCACCACATACAGCCAGGCCAGTACGGGCTCGATCGTGGTGTCGGAGGTCTCGCGGACGATCCGGCACCGGATCTTGCTGTGCAGGCCCAGCTCAGAGCCTTCCCAGCGATCCATATTCTCCTCGTCGGAGTGGGTCACGTCATAGAGCACCACGAAGACTCGGGAGGCGAGATCCTCGACCAGGGTGGCCAGCGCCCCCTCCCAGCCGATGTCCTCGCCGGCGAAGGTCAGCCGCCAGCCGTACAGCCACCCGGTGCCGGCCATCGGGGAGTGTGGCGCCCGGTCCAGCATCTGCTCGGGGTCCATATTCGACCCGTAGGCGGCGTAGAGAGGCACGGAGGAAGCGTAGAGGCTAACTTGAGTTCGTGACTCCCCCCACCCCCAAGCGGATCGTGATCATCGGCGGCGGACCGGCCGGGTACGAGGCGGCACTGGTGGCCGCCGCGCGGGGCCGGGATATCGCCGAGGTCACCGTCGTGGACTCCGACGGGATCGGCGGGGCGTGTGTGCTGTTCGACTGCGTGCCGTCCAAAACGTTCATCGCCTCCACCGGTGTGCGCACCGAGCTGCGCCGGGCCTCGGGTCTGGGTTTCGACATCGGTATCGAGGATGCCAAGATCTCGCTGCCGCAGATCAACAACCGGGTCAAGACACTGGCCCGGTCCCAATCCGCCGATATCGGCGGGCAGCTGCTCGGGCTGGGGGTGACCGTGGTGGCCGGGCATGCGGAGCTCACCGACGATGTGCCCGGGATGGCCCACCACCGGGTCCGGGTGACCACGGCCGAAGGTAAGAGCGGTGAGGTCAAGGCAGGTGTGCTGAAGGCCGATATCGTGCTCATCGCCACCGGCGCCCGGCCGCGGGTGCTGCCCAATGCCGTCCCCGACGGCGAGCGCATCCTCAACTGGCGTCAGCTCTACGATCTGCCCGATTTGCCCGAGCATCTGGTCATCGTCGGCTCGGGTGTCACCGGGGCGGAGTTCTGTAACGCCTACACCGAGTTGGGTGTCACCGTGACGGTGGTGGCCAGCCGCGATCAGATCCTGCCGCACGAGGACCGCGACGCCGCCGCGGTGCTCGAGGAGGTGTTCGCCGAACGCGGCGTGACGCTGGTCAAGAACGCCCGTGCCGACTCGGTGCTGCGGACGGCCGACGGGGTGCGGGTGACGATGGCCGACGGCCGCACCGTCGAGGGCAGCCACGCCCTGATGACCGTGGGCTCGGTACCCAACACCGGCAGTCTGGGATTGGAACGGGTCGGAGTCGAACTCGGACCCGGCGGTTACATCCCGGTGGACCGGGTGTCGCGGACCTCGGCGGCCGGAATCTACGCCGCCGGTGACTGCACCGGGCTGATGCCGCTGGCCTCGGTGGCCGCCATGCAGGGCCGGATCGCGATGTACCACGCCCTGGGGGAGGGAGTGGCGCCGATCCGGTTGCGCACGGTGGCATCGGCCACCTTCACCCGCCCGGAGATCGCCGCGGTGGGGGTGCCGCAGACCGCGATCGACAGCGGAGCCGTTCCGGCCCGGACCCTGATGCTGCCGCTGACCACCAACGCCCGGGCCAAGATGTCGCTGCTGCGCCGCGGGTTCGTCAAGATCTTCTGCCGGCCTGCTACCGGGGTGGTGATCGGCGGCGTGGTGGTCTGTCCGATCGCCTCCGAACTGATCCTGCCGATCGCGCTGGCGGTGCAGAACCGCATCTCGGTGACCGACCTCGCCCAGACGTTGTCGGTGTATCCGTCGCTGTCGGGTTCGGTGGTCGAAGCGGCCCGGCGTCTCATGTCACACGACGATCTGGACTAACCTGACGGGCATGAGCGAGCAGGCCCTCGGGCCCCCCCAGCGCGCCGAGGCCTGGGATCAGCTGGGCAGTGAGCAGTTCGACGTCGTGGTGATCGGCGGCGGCGTCGTCGGTGCCGGTGCGGCACTCGATGCCGCCACCCGCGGGCTGAAGGTGGCACTGGTGGAGGCCCGCGATTTCGCCTCCGGCACCTCCAGTCGAAGTTCCAAGATGTTCCACGGCGGCCTGCGCTATCTGGAGCAGTTGGAGTTCGGCCTGGTCCGCGAGGCGCTGCACGAGCGTGAGCTGTCCCTGACCACACTGGCCCCGCACCTGGTCAAGCCGCTGCCGTTCCTGTTCCCGCTCACCAAACGGGTGTGGGAGCGGCCGTATATCGCGGCCGGGATCTTCCTCTACGACCAACTCGGCGGGGCGAAATCCGTCCCACCCCAGCGGCATCTGACCAAGGCCGGGGCGTTGCGGCTGGCTCCGGGACTCAAGCGAAGCTCGCTGATCGGCGGTATCCGGTACTACGACACCGTCGTCGACGACGCCCGGCACACCATGATGGTGGCGCGCACCGCGGCGCACTACGGGGCGGTGGTGCGCACCTCCACCCAGGTGGTCGCGCTGCTCACCGAGGGCGACCGGGTGGTCGGTGTGACGGTGCGGGACTCGGAAAGCGGGGCGGTGACCGAGGTGCGTGGTCATGTGGTGATCAACGCGACCGGGGTGTGGACCGACGAGATCCAGGCGCTTTCCCGTCAGCGCGGCCGATTCCGGGTCCGCGCCTCCAAGGGTGTGCACATCGTGGTGCCCCGCGACCGAATCGTCAGCGAGGCCGCGATCATCCTGCGCACCGAGAAGTCGGTGCTGTTCATCATCCCGTGGGGCACGCACTGGATCATCGGCACCACCGATACCGATTGGAATCTCGACCTTGCGCATCCGGCCGCGACCAAGGCCGATATCGACTACATCCTCGGCCACGTCAACACCGTGCTCGCCACCCCGCTGACCCACGAGGACATCGACGGCGTGTACGCCGGGCTGCGGCCGTTGCTGGCCGGCGAGAGTGAGGAGACCTCGAAGCTGTCCCGCGAGCACGCGGTGGCCTCCCCGACTCCCGGCCTGGTCGCGATCGCGGGCGGCAAATACACCACCTACCGGGTGATGGGGGCCGACGCCGTCGACGCGGCGGCCGAGTTCGTACCGTCCCGGGTCGCGCCGTCGATCACCGAGAAGGTGCCGCTGCTGGGGGCCGACGGCTACTTCGCGCTGATCAACCAGACCGACCATGTGGGCGCGGAATACAACCTGCACCCCTACCGGGTGCGGCACCTGCTGGATCGGTACGGTTCGCTGATCGACGAGGTTCTGGACCTCGCCGAAGAACGGCCCGATCTGCTCGAGCCGATCGCCGAGGCGCCGGTGTATCTGCGCGTCGAGGCCGCCTATGCCGCTGCCGCCGAGGGCGCCCTGCACCTCGAGGACATTTTGGCCCGACGGATGCGGATCTCGATCGAGTACCCGCACCGGGGTGTGGACTGTGCCCGCGAGGTCGCCGAGATCGTCGCCCCGATCCTGGGCTGGGGGCCCGAGGACGTCGACCGCGAGGTCGCCACCTACATCGCCCGGGTCGAGGCCGAGGTGCTGTCCCAGAGCCAGGTCGATGATGAGGCCGCCGACGCGTTGCGGGTCGCCGCGCCGGAGGCGCGGGCGGAGATCCTCGAACCCGTGCCCTTGACGTGATTCCCGTCCGCGACGGGCTGGGGCCGGCACGGCTGCGACTGCAGGGCGGCAATGTCGCCGACGAGTTCGGCCGCCGATTCGGCCCGTCGGCCCGCGCCAAGGTGTTGGCGGGACAGGTGATGCTGGCCGACGGAAGTCCGATCGACGCCACGACGACGCTGCCGGCCGGCGCGAGTGTCTACCACTACCGCGACCTGCCGGAGGAGGTCGAGGTGCCGTTCGAGGTCCCGGTGCTGTACCGGGACGATGACATCGTGGTGGTGGACAAACCGCACTTCCTGGCCACCATGCCGCGGGGTCGGCACGTGGTGCAGACCGCCCTGGTGCGACTGCGCCGCGACCTCGGATTGCCCGAACTCAGCCCGGCGCACCGGCTGGACCGGCTGACCGCCGGGGTGCTGTTGTTCACCGCTCGCCGCGAGGTGCGCGGCACCTATCAGAGCATGTTCGCGCGCCGGGAGGTCGCCAAGACCTATCTGGCCCGTTGCTCGACGAAGCCGGATCTTGCTGCCCCGCAGACTGTTGCGAACCGGG
The DNA here is from genome assembly GCA_022600695.1 of Actinomycetes bacterium. Lineage (GTDB taxonomy): Bacteria > Actinomycetota > Actinomycetes > Mycobacteriales > Mycobacteriaceae > Mycobacterium. The sequence goes on from JAHZJY010000154.1 coordinate 20,551, forward strand.
TCGTCAAGCAGCGCGGCGTACTGCAGGCCCGGATCGAACCGGGGGAGCCGAATGCCGAGACGCTGGTGCAGCCGTTGGGCGGGGGACGCTACCGGCTGACCCCGCGGACCGGGCGAACCCACCAGCTGCGGCTGCACATGGCTGCGCTGGGTGTTCCGATCGACAACGATCCGCTGTACCCGGCGGTGGTCGATATCGCGTCGGCCGACTTCACCGCACCGCTGCAGCTGGTGGCCCATCGCCTGGAGTTCACCGACCCGGTCACCGGCGCCCGGCGGGCTTTCGTAAGCTCGCGCGCATGATCGAAACCCGTCGCCTCACCGTGCAAGGCCTGTCCACATCGGTCCTCGTCGGCGGGGCCGGG
>JAHZJY010000155.1 GCA_022600695.1 Actinomycetes bacterium
GGCCTGGTTCGGCGGGTTGTTCGACCGGGCGCGCCGCGACAACATCGACTACCGGATGGGCTGGTACGTCATCATCGGGTCGATCCCGATCGGGGTGCTCGGCCTGTTGTTCAAGGACGTGATCCGCTCCGACGCTCGTAACCTCTGGGTCGTCGCCACCGCCATGCTGGTGTTCTCGGCCGCCATCGCGGCGGCCGAGTACTACGGTCGGCAGGATCGTCATGTCGGGCAGTTGACCTGGCGTGATGGACTGCTGGTGGGCCTGGCCCAGTGTCTGGCGCTGATTCCCGGCGTGTCTCGTTCCGGCGCCACCATCAGCGCGGGCCTGGCCCTGGGGCTGGACCGGCCGCTGGCGGCGCGATTCGGTTTCCTGCTGGCCATCCCGGCGGTGTTCGCCTCCGGGCTGTTCTCCCTGCCCGACGCGTTCAACCCGGTCAGCGAGGGGATGAGCGCCACCGGCCTGCAGTTGGCGGTGTCGGTGGCGATCACGTTCGTGGTCGGATTCGCCGCGGTGTCCTGGCTGCTGCGTTTCCTGACCCACCACGCCATGTACTGGTTCGTCGGCTATCGGGTGATCCTGTCGCTGACGGTGATGGTTCTGCTGTCCACGGGTGTGGTGGCCGCGATATGAGGATGATCCGGTGACCGTCATCCTGCTTCGCCACGGCAGGTCGGTGTCCAACACCGCCCATACCCTGGCCGGCCGCTCACAAGGGGTCGAACTCGATGAGAAGGGCTTCGGCCAGGCCGCCGCGCTGGTCGGGCGGTTGGAGGGTATGCCGATCAAGGCGCTGATCCGCTCACCGCTGCTGCGTTGTCGGCTCACCCTCGAGCCGCTGGCCGCCGCGCTGGGACTCGAACCGGTCACAGACGAGCGCCTGGCCGAGGTCGACTACGGACAGTGGACCGGCCGCAAGCTCGGTGAGCTGGTCAAGGAACCGCTGTGGGCGGTCGTCCAGCAGCAGCCCAGTGCGGCGGTGTTTCCCGATGGCGAGGGGCTGGCGCAGGTGCAGGCCCGGTCGGTGGCCGCGGTGCGCGAACACGACCGTCGGTTGCATGACGAGCACGGCGGCGACGCGCTATGGGTGGCGTGCACCCACGGCGACGTGATCAAGGCGGTGGTGGCCGACGCGCTGGGAGCCCACTTGGACAGCTTTCAACGGATCACCGCCGACCCGGCATCGATGAGTGTGATCCGCTATACCGCAGTTCGTCCGTTCGTCCTGCATGTCAACCACACCGGCGCACAACTCGCCTCGATCCTGACCTCGGCGCCGCCGGCGGCGGAGGACGGTTCGGGTGGGGATGCCGTGGTGGGCGGCTCGACGGATTGAATCCGAGGCCGGGTGAGGTTCGGCCGGTATTTTGGGAGTGATCATGACCCGCGCAATCCACGTTTTCCGCACACCCGACCGATTCGTCGCCGGGACCGTCGGGCAGCCCGGAAACCGGACCTTCTATTTGCAGGCGGTGCACGACAGCCGGGTGATTTCGGTGATGCTGGAAAAGCAGCAGGTGGCGGTGTTGGCCGAGCGGATCAGCGCGCTGCTGGTGGAGATCAACCGCCGATTCGGCATGCCGATGCCCCCGGAGGCCGACGTCGAGGACCTGAGCCCGTTGCTCACCCCGGTGGACGCCGAGTTCCAGGTGGGGACCATGGGGCTGGGCTGGGACGCCGAGGCGAACAGTGTGGTGGTGGAGTTGTTGGCAGTCAGCGATACCGCCTTCGACGCCTCGGTCATCCTCGATGACGCCGAAGAGGGTCCCGACGCGGTGCGGGTGTTCCTGTCACCGGAGTCCGCCCAGCAGTTCGCCGCCCGGTCCAATCGGATCATCTCGGCCGGCCGTCCGCCCTGCCCGCTCTGTGATGAGCCGCTGGATCCGGATGGGCACCTGTGCGTGCGGACCAACGGCTACCGGCGTGGGTCGACGCTCGCCGCCGAGGACGACCCCGAGTCGTGACCGGCTCCGATGGTCGCCACGATGCGCTGCTGCGCGGCGACGTGACCGTGCTCGGTCGTATTCGATCCGCGAGCAACGCGACGTTCCTGTGTGAGGTCGCCCGGGACGGTGACTCGGTGCATTGCGTGTACAAGCCGATCGCCGGCGAGCAGCCGTTGTGGGATTTCCCGGACGGCACGCTCGCCGGCCGTGAGTTGGCCGCATTCCTCGTTTCGGATGCACTGGGCTGGGATATCGTCCCGCACACGATTATTCGTGACGGCCCTGCCGGGCCGGGGATGCTGCAGCTGTGGGTGGAGCAGCCCGGTGATTCCGGTGATGATGCCGGGCCCGATCTGGTGGATCTGTGCCCGGCCGACAATGTCCCCGACGGTTACCTTTCGGTTCTGCGGGCCTATGACGACACCGGCTCGGAGGTGACGTTGGTGCACGCCGACGATCCGGCGCTACGCCGGATGGCGGTGTTCGACGTGATCGTCAACAACGCCGACCGCAAGGGCGGCCACATCCTGTCCGGGGTGGACGGCAGGGTCTACGGGGTTGACCACGGAATCGCACTGCACGTCAACGACAAGCTGCGCACGGTGCTGTGGGGCTGGGCCGGCACACCGCTGGATGCAGAGACGCTTGACGCCGTCGCTGCGTTGCAGGGCAATCTGGCCGGTCCGCTGGGGAATCGCCTGCGCGAGAACATCACCGCCGTGGAGGTGGACGCGTTGTGCCGCAGGGTCCGCGCCCTACTGGATGACCCGCTGATGCCCAGGCCGAATGGCCGTCAGCCGCTTCCTTGGCCGGCGTTTTGAGTGGGCTAGTGGTTGGTGTCGTTGAGTGGGCGTTCGGGGTGGTGGTAGGTGTTGGTGCCGCCGCTTAGGGGGAGGTTGGGTGGGGGGATCCATTCGGTGGTGCCGGTTTGGTTTTTGCGGGTGGTCCAGCCGGCGGTGGTGAGGAGGCGGTGGTGCGGTCTGCAGGCGAAGGTGAGGTAGCCGGGGATGGTGCAGCCGGGTGCGGTGCAGCCGCGGTCGAGGGCGTGTAGGACCAGGCGTTGGTCGGGGGAGGCGATGCGTTTGCTGCGGCCGAGGTAGAGCGGGCGTTGGGTGTGGTTGTCGTAGATACAGAGGTAGTGCCAGGAGTGGGAGGCCAGTCGGATCAGCTCGCGTACGGGTAGTTGGGTGCCGCCGGCGGTGGTGGCGTGGCCGGCGGCGGTGCTGAGTTGTTCGATGGTGGCGGTGGCGATGATGGTCACGGGGAGGCCGTTGTGGCGGCCGAGGGTGGGGTCGGCGAGTTTGTCGCGGAGTAGGGCACTGAGGGCGTCGTGTTGGCGTTGGGGGTGGCTGCGGGTGTCGCGGTCGATGGTCTCGGGGTGGGGTTCGGTGGTGACGGTGGGGGTGTGGTCGGCGGGGTTGCACATGCCGGGTGCGGCGAATTTGGCGAGCAGGGCGTCGATGGTGGCGCGCAGTTCGGGGGTGGCGATGAGTTTTACGACGCCCATGCCGTCGGGGCGTTGGGGTCCGGTCCAGGTGAATCCGCGGTGGCGGGCGCGGTCATGGTCGGTGAATTTTCCGTCGGGGTTGATCCTGACGGCGAGGGCGTCGGCGGCTTTGCGGAGTTGATCGGGGCGTAGCAGTGCGGCCTGGTCGGCCAGGAAGTTTTCGGCTCTTTCGGCGACGGCGGGTACGACGTCGGAGGGCAGGTCGCGGATGAAGGTTTGGATGGTGCGCAGGTGTTCGGGGTCGAGGAGTCCGGTGGTCCATGCGGTGGCGGTGGCCGGTAGTGCGGGGGGCAGGGGTTGGCCGGTCAGGGAGGTGCGGGGGGTGAGTTGTTCGGCGTCGCGTAGGCGGCGGCGGGCTTCGGTGCGGGTGATGCGCAGCAGGTCGGAGATGGCGATCACGGCGGGAGCGCCGAGGGCGGATTCGTCGAGGTGGTGGATCATGCGGTGGGCGGTGGCGCGTTGGCGGCGCAGCAGGGTTTCCAGCCGGTCGGCGGCTTTGAGTCGTTCCACGCTGTGATCGGTGGGCCAGTCCAGCTCGGTGAGGGCGTCGACGGCGGCTTCCAGACCGTCCAGCGCGTCAGTTATCGAACTCATGTTCGAATGTTAACTGGATCGGCTGACAAGATTTCCAGGTCAGTCGAGCCAGGCCCTGTTGCCGTAGGAATCGAGGTGGGCCACCTGTTCCACCGGCTTGCGGGTGGTCGGGCCGTAGCGCCCTCGGGGCCAGCCCAGCGGAACTACGCATACCGGAGTGACCGTCAACGGCAGTCCGAGAATTTTGCGGGCTGAGGTGACGCTCCACAGCGGCAGTGTGATCAATGAGGCGCCGAGGCCCATCGCGCGGGCGGCCAGCAGAAGGTTCTGCACGCTCGGGTAGATCGAGCCGAAGAATGAGGTCTCGCCGACGAACGGCGAGGGCATGTACGGTGCTCGCATACCGCGCAGGCACGGCACGATAAGAACCGGGATCTCACTGAAATGATCGACCTGCCATTGCACCGCCCGCAGGATCTTGGCCATGGATTCGTCGCCCGCGGAGGTGCGCTTGCCGATGGCGCTGTAGGGCAACCACGCCTGCCGGTATCGCTTGGCCAGTTGGTCTTTGACGCGTTGGTCCTTGATGACCAGGAACTCCCAGTTCTGTCCGTTGGAACCGGTCGGGGCCCGCAGAGCCAACTCGACGCACTTGAGTACCACCGCGTCGTCGACCGGATCGGGCCGGACCCGGCGCACGGCCCGTTGGGTCATCATGGCGTCGATCAACGGCATAGTCAGTCGCGCGATCGCCTCGTCGGTGGAGGGGATCGGATCGGGTGTCTTCATGACGGCGAGCCTACGTCGGGGCCGCTGCCCCAGGGCGCGTAGCGCAGAACCTCTACCGGGCGTAGCGCAGAATCGCTGTGATCGGAGCGCCGCCGGGCAATCGATCGGAGGGTAGCGCCACCACCCGCCCGCCGTGGGCCACGACCCGGCGGGCCAGTTCCTCGGCCAGCACCGGTCCGTTCGGATCCAGGATGAGCGCTCCGTCGTCGCCGACGGTGCCCCGCTCGTCGTGGTCTCGATCGATGATCAGGGTTGCCACCGCGCTGATCGTGGCCGCCCGGGCGATATCGGACAGGTCGGTGGTGGCCCGGCGCTGCCCGCGCCGCTCGTTGACCAGACTGGCAAGTGCCGCATCGGATTCCGCGACATGATTGTCCAGCACCGGGCTGACCGCGTCGGAGATCTCAGTAAGGCTCCACCTGTCCGGGCTCGCCTCGACGCCTTCGGTCAGCAGCGTCGGCGCACTGCACACCTGACGGAAGATCGAGTTGATCGGTTCCGTTGCGATCAGCACCAGAGGCCGCTCATCGCCGCGCAATAGCGGCATCAGCGCGTCGTCCACGGCACGTGCGTACTGCCGAATCCGCACCCGCTTGCCTTCGGAGCCCACCAGTCGGCCAGAAGGGGAGCGGTCGTTGATCGAGGACTTACCCACGGCACTCGCGGCGTCGGTGGGCAGATCGGCCACCCGCACCTCCTTCGCGGGGAGATCCGCGGCCACATCGACCAGCCGTACCGCGCCTTCGGACAGACACAGAACGTGGGCATCGCGGGCGGCGGTCGCCGAGATCAACTGGACCAGATGCGCCTTGTCGTCGACGTGGGCCTGCGGTGTCGGGCGGTGCGGCAGCCGGAACGTCCACTGGCCGTTGGCGGTGGTGATGACGCCCAGGCCGTACGACTGATGCGCCCAGAAATCCTCGTCGTCCACCAGGTCGAGCAGTTGTTCCTCGATGTACTCGTCGTCGCCGCGAGGCAGCGCGGGTAGCCGGCGAACCTCAGTCATGGCGTCGGCGACGAGGTTGCGCAGTTCGATCGCGTCGGCTGCGGCAGCCTTGCTGATCGGTGTCGTCGGCAGGTAGATGGACACGACCGCCGGGGCGCTGATGGCCGCCAGCAACCGCAGTTCACTCTCACTCGGGATATCCAGATGCCACACGTCGCCCACGCCCCTGTCTTGCCGCTGCCAAGCCCGGCCCGGCCACAGTACGGGAAGCGTCCGGCGCTCCAGGCGATCTGGGTAGGGTTCGCGGGTGTCCGCTGCGCACATGATCCTCATCGCCCTGGCGGGGATGGGGGCGGGGGCGATCAACGCCCTGGTGGGTTCGGGAACGCTGATCACTTTCCCGACACTGGTCGCGCTGGGTTTCCCGCCGGTAACCGCGACGATGTCGAATGCGGTCGGTTTGGTGGCCGGGGGAGTCTCCGGGACGTGGGGTTATCGCGCCGAGTTGGCCGGCCAGTGGGGCCGGTTGCGCTGGCAGATTCCCGCCTCGGTGACCGGGGCGGCGATCGGAGCCTTCCTCCTTCTCCGTTTGCCGGAGCGGGTGTTCGTACAGATCGTGCCGGTGCTTCTTGTGCTGGCTCTGGCGTTGGTGTTGCTGGGTCCCCGGATTCAGGCATATGCGCGGCGGCGGGCCGAGGTCGCCGGCCGCTCGGCTCAGCACGTTTCGTCGGCTCAGCTGGTCGCGTTGGTGCTGGGCACGTTTGCGGTGGGCATCTACGGGGGCTATTTCACCGCCGCGCAGGGCATTCTGCTGATCGGGGTGATGGGCGCGCTGCTGCCCGAGGACGTCCAGCGGATGAATGCCGCCAAGAACTTTCTGGCATTGCTGGTCAACATTGTGGCCGCGGTCAGCTACACGCTGGTGGCCTTCGAGCGCATCAGCTGGGAGGTGGCCGGGCTGATCGCCGCCGGTTCGCTAATCGGTGGTTGGCTGGGGGCCCACTACGGGCGCCGGCTCTCGCCCAGCGTGCTGAGGGCGGTCATTGTGCTGGTCGGTCTGATCGGGCTATACCGGCTGCTGTCGGTCTGAGTGGCGCTGTCCCGGATTCGGGCGGTCCCAGTGGGCTGCGGTAACGTGTCCTCCTGCTGCCGGCGATCCCGGCAGCGCCGCGGGCTGTGGCGCAGCTTGGTAGCGCACTTGACTGGGGGTCAAGTGGTCGCAGGTTCAAATCCTGTCAGCCCGACAAAGAAACTTGCTTTGAACAGCGGTTTTGCGTTCAACGTCACCTTCGCCTCCGGGGTCTGAAGGTGGTCTTGGGACCAATCTGGGGCCAGTCGGCCCTCCGCGGCGGTCTAGAACGGGCTTCCGACGGCATTCATGCACACGTTGTGTGCGCCGTTGCACGTTAAGTGCGACTATGCCTGCACCGAAACGCCGGTGAATCCGAGTGCACTTGACCGCTGGTCAAGTGGGCCTTCATCGCCCCGTAACCACAACATCATGTGCCTCAGGGTGGAGATAGATCCCATATTTTGTGTTCCCACCGGCGTGTCGCAGCCTAGTTGTCGGCGCTGTGTCCGACACTGAAGTCACCCGACGCCCCACCGCCGGCGTTGGGGTGTCGACGATGGCCGACGCGAATGAGCGAAATCGACAGGTAGAGAAAAGAATTTGCCGATTAAACACGTACCCGATGAGTGCTGGGTGGGCGCCTGCAAGCACCCACCCAGCCAATTCCGACGGCAGCAACCGTCGAAAACGCCCGATCAGCGCGGCAAAGCACAGAAGGGACCTTTGGATGGTAACTCGCCACCCCCGTCTCCGTAGTAATGAAGGCCTCATCGAAGAGGTTCTCCGGACGCTCGTCATGGGCATGCCACCGTGGTTCCCGCTCGGGACCGAGGTAGTTACCGACTATCAGATCCCGGTCTTGCCCCTCGTCCCAGTTGACGACCTGCCGACCGAGATGCTGGCCTACGACAAGATCGGAAAGGCGACCCAACGCCGGCTTGTACTCGGGAACTTCTACGTCGACGAGAGGAAACTACGCCGATTGATCCGGAATCCGGAGCGGTTCATCTCCCAGTTCGAAGGGCTCTGGGGGATCACGTCTCCAGATTTCTCAATCTGGGATGAGGCGCCGCTGCAATTTCGTGTCACGGCGACGTGGCTCAACCGGGCGCTCGGCCGACTGTTCGCCGACCATGGGATTCGTGTGGTGCCGAACCTGAGATGGTGTGATCACCGCGATTACGACCACTGCTTCGCAGGAGTTGCGTCGGGTTCTGTGGTCGCGATTTCTACCCACGGGCTGTGGCGAGTGGGGAAGCTCCGCCACGGTTTCATCCGGGGCCTGTACGAGATGGTTGATCGGCTCGCCCCGCCGGTAGTTATCCTCCACGGGACCGATCACCGCCACATTCGTCAGGCATTGGGTCCAGATGTCGAGGTCGTGCATTATCTGCCCGAACGTTCTCGCGTAAGGAGGGCTGCCTGAAGTGGGACCGCGAATCGGTGGCGGCGCAAATGTGCGGGCCCACAACGCAATCAAAGCGAGCATCGACCGGCTAGCCGATTATTTCCCGCTATCGCCGGGCGGGTACTTCGGCGACCCCGGAAAGAGCAGCAAGGTTCGAACGATCTCCTCCGTGGACCCGTACGCCACGGCGGAAAAGTTCTGGCGGCTTCTCAAGGGAAACCTGACAGCTGTTCCTACCGCGAACGGGAATGGCTCGCGGGTCGATTTTCCTGATCTGTCCGTCGCCGTGTATCGGCGGATCACGAGCACGAACGGTAGTCCCGGCGTGACGCTCACGATAAAGACCAGTGGGTTAGGCGTAACGGGTTACCAGCGAATCCATTTCATTAAGAAGGGCGCCGACAAATGACATTCACCGCCAACTTTCACCTCACTGATGGTTCCCTCGCGGCTTTGCGGTCGCTGAAGGGAAAGCGCTGGCGACTAGCGACTGGTAAGCCCGCACCGGAAAAGCCGGGCCACTACTTCTCATGGGACGACGTCATCGTCGCGACCGACGCCGGCGAAGTTCGCATTCACACCGAATTGGCGGAGAGCGATTTTGAAGGCTACTCCGAAGAGTACGGCCAATTATCAGTGCACAGGGACTCCGAAGGACTGGCCAAAGCTCAACGGGAGGGAAATGTCTATTTCCAACATGCGGGTGAGCAGATCACTGAGGTCTACGTGGTGCGGATCACCATCAGCCAGATAATGCACGGCGAGCCGACTTGGACCTACAGCAGCGATTGCGGCGTGATCTTCCGCCTCACCGAAGGTGCTGCCGCAGTCTGCAAAATCGGTCACCATACCGATGCGCTTGACGTGTTCTTTGCCGATTCCGTCGAGGCGCTAGAGATCGACTACGGCTTCGACGAGTGGGACGTGGCCAACCAGTTAGGAGAAAGTTACGATTGTTCACACGAGCTGATTCAGATCAAATAAGCCGCTAGACCGATTGCCGCGCTATCCCGTGCGCAATGCAAATCGCACCTTGGGCGGCGTGAATAAGTGGGCAGGGGACTGGACTGCACCAGTCACGAGGGAGGCAGTATGTCAATCAGTTGCCGTTACATCGGCGACGGGTTCGTTCGGGTTCGAGTCAACGACGGCGAGGAATTCGCGGTTCACTGCAGCCGCTGGCGTGATCGGCAGCAGCGGCACTCAATCATCGCGGCTGAGTGCTGTGCCACTAGCGAGTGAATTGAATCCTTGATCTGTTCCAAGCCGATCGGCAGTCGCGGCACTGGCGGTGTCTTCGTGTCGGCGCTTGTGCAACACGATCCGCGGGGACCTCACTCGGGTCCATGGGCGAAGACGGAGTCGATGATATTGGTGACAAGGTTGATCTGTTCGTCGAGGGTTTCTTCGCAAACTGACTCAAGTTTTTCTTTGCGGCGCCACGCAGCCCACTTCGCTTGTGCCACTGCACCATAACCGACGAGATGCGGTGCGATAGATTCAAGGGTGACACCGCGGTGGCGGGCAACGGCCCGCGCCGAGCGAAGTAATGCGTTGGGGTCGATTCCGTGGCCGGCCAGTTGGACGATGTCGACGTAGTCGCGCCAACGCGTGCTTGCGATTCCGCGTTCGAGAATGGTGACGGCTTTCTCGGCGATGGTGGTCTCAGGTGCGTAGCCGAGAAGCGAGATCGGGTTGCCGAGTACCCGGTCGAGTGTGACCAGTCGTGGTGGTGGCACCATCGGATCTCCGGTGGATACGTCCCAGACTGCGGTTCCTGCCCACGGTCCGATCTCCGCGGTGACCCGTACGCGGAAGGCCGGGTAGTCAGCTTCTTCTCGGATCTCCTGGGTGCTGATCGTGTCGGTGTCGAACACGACCCCATCGTTAGCCTCAATGGCGGCGATGTCTCGGACGACCCGGACCAGATGTTCAGCGGTGACGTCGGCACTGATGGCGTTGGAGTCGGCATCTCTTGTCGGACGCCGCGCTCCGTAGGCGGCCAGCAGAACCCCGCCTTTGAGTATGAATTGTCCGTGGTGAGTGGTGCGGGCCAGGCGGTCAAGGAAGGACTCAAGTGTGTGCCGAATCAGGTACTCCTGCGTCGGTGCGTTGCCGCCGCTCTTGGCCGCTCTCGAACGTGCGGCAGCTTGGATCTCGCGGAACGCTGCCCCACCCGTAGTCATGTCAGCATCTGCAGTGCCTGCAGGACTGGGGATTTCGCGCGCGGAAGACGAGATGCCATCTCGATCAACCGAGCTGGTTTGCCGCCCCGACGAAGCCACTCCCGCAGTGCGTCGCGGGCCAGTTCGTATCCGACTCCGCTGCGGAGGCGAAACGCGTCAGCGATCGAGCGTTCGGGGGAGTAGATCCCGATCTTCTGCGTCGACCCTGCAATCGCGATCTCGTTGCGTCCGATGTCGAATGTCCCACGATCGAAGTGATGCCACGCGATCGCTCCAGTGCTCGCTGGCGTTCTCGAACCGCGGGGGATCGCTACATCCAGTGCGGCGGGGATTGCGTCGGTCAGGTCGTGATGGGCGAGGGCAGAGGTCAGGCAGATCGTGGCATCGTGGCGTCGGGTGGCGGCCTCGAGTTGGTCCCAGTCGGCGGTGGGAGCATCGTCCGGCAGGTAGATGCCGCGGGCGATTCGTTGTAACCGGCCAGCATTCGCCTCGCGGTAGAGAGCGTTGCGCGACATGCCGGCCTGCGCGGCGGTGCCCGGCGTCAGGATCTTCATGGATTTCACCCCCTTCCAGATAGGCGTGACACGAAACGTCTACAGATAACAATAGCTGTATACGTTTAGTCTCGCCAGCCTGATCGCTTGGAGGCCGTCGGGGGTGAAACCGCCTGGGACCAATTTGGGACCACACGTTATACGCGCTCCTGAACGACCTGCACGTTCATGCACGATCCGCGTACCCCGAATAACGCGCATACCGGGCGTGAGCAGGAACAACGTGCCAGCCCCACTTCCTGGGGGTCAAGTGGTCGCAGGTTCAAATCCTGTCAGCCCGACCAGGTCAGAGCATATTTCTACGGTCCCGTGCGATCAGTGTGCGATCAGCCGTTCACCTCGACCCACAGCCGGCGCAGCCGGGCCACACCACCCTCACC
>JAHZJY010000156.1 GCA_022600695.1 Actinomycetes bacterium
CGCTGACACAACCGGCCCGCCGCCAACAACCGGCACGCCACCGCCATCCGCTCATCACGCTGGGCCCCCGACATCCGAGCCAGCAACCCCACCTCATCCAGACCATCGAACATACATTCGATACTAGAAGAGGGGTATGACGAGTGGTATGACAGCGTCGGCCGCACCGGGGGTGGGCCGTCACCACCACCCGGTCGCCGCGCCGATCTGACGGCCGAGTTCGGGCGTCATGGTGCGCATATAGGTCGCCGAAAGGTGGTGGGTGTCGTGATAGATCAGCACATTGCCCTCGACCGCGCGGCAGATATCGTCGCGGCAGACCGCATCGCTCATATCGAGGACCTTCAACCCCGGGAACCGGGAGAGGAAGTCCAGCGTCTGATTTCGGTCGGAGAGCACCTGTGAGCGTTTGACCCCGCAGGACTCCGCATCGCCGCCCTCGGCCAGGCAGTCCCGCGGCCGGAACGGTTTGCCGTTCTTCACCAGCCAGGGGGTGTCGCGCATCGCCAGGACCGGAATCTGGTGTTCGGCGAAGGTCTTCCAGATCCCGATGTAGTTGGCCGGCATGGTGTCACCGGGTTTGATGTTCCACGGCCGCGTCGAGGTGGTGAACACGTAATCGGGGTGGTCCTTGATGAGCTGGGCCATTACCCGCTCGTTCCACTGTCGACATTTCGGGTACGGCCGGTTATCGCCCATGATCCGCGGCGACTTCTCGGTGGTCAGCGGGCAGCCCATCTTCAGATAGGTCACCACCTTGAAGCCGTGTTCCTTGCCGAGGATGTTCAGGGCGGTGATCCAGTGTTCGGCGTGCGAGCCGCCGGCCAGTGCGATGGTGCGCGCTGCCGAGGGATCGCCATAGGTGCAGTTGATCACCTCTGCGTTGGAGAACGTACTGATACAGCCATCGCTGGTGGATTGCGGCAGGTCATCTTTGGCTTCGAGCACGGTGGGCCGGAACGGTAACTGCGGGACCCGGGCGTCATCGACCAACGCCTGCGCTCCCGGGTAGCCCCCACTGGTCAACCCGGTCAGTTCGGAGCCGCTGGCGCGCTCGGCAGCTACGTGCTCGCGCCAGGTGAATGAGGTGGCGGTCAGCGCCACACCCAGCAGGACGACGGCAGTGCCGCCGGCCACGGCCGGCCGGCCCAGTCGCTGCCGCCAGGTCAGATCCGCCGACGGCGCGGCCGAGCCGCCCGGCCGGCGCCGGGACCGTAGCGGTTCCTCGATGAAGCGCATGGTGAGATACGCGAGAATTCCGGAGATGAGCAGGATTGCCAGGCCGTCGAAGAACTGGGCGTGCGCTCCACCGGTATAGGCCAGCCAGAAGATCAATAGTGGCCAGTGCCACAGGTACAGCGCGTAGGCCATCGCCCCCAGCGTGACGAGCGGGGCGGTCGCCAGCAGCCGGTTCGGCAGCGGCAGCCGGTCGCGGGTAGCGGGCTGGGAGCCCCGGTTGGCCGCGGCGAGGATGAGAAGCATGGTGGCGCCGACCGGCACCAGTGCCCAGGGTCCGGGGAACTCGTTGACGCCGTCGATCAGTGCACCGCAGGAGAGCACCGCCACCAGGCCGACGCCGGCCAGCAGGCTGCGCAGCCACATCGGCCAACGGACGTAGGGGATCAGTGCGCCGACCAGGACGCCGAGGAGCAGTTCCCACCCTCGGGCGAAGCTGTTGTAGTAGGCGCTGACCTGATCTTGCTGGTGCGCGATGACCGCGTAGACGAACGAGGCCACTGTCAGCGCGGTCAGCACCACGATGAACGCATTGCGGAGCTGCCGACTGCCCAACCGGCCGAACAGCGCGGCGAAACCGAGGACCAGGATGAGGAAGGCGACGTAGAACTGTCCCTGCACCGACATCGACCAGATGTGCTGCAGCGGTGAGACTGTTTCGCCCGCGCTCAGGTAGTTCGAGGCCGTGGCGGACAGTTCCCAGTTCTGGTAATACCCCAGGCTGGCCAACGTCTGGTTGGCGAATGTTTCCCAGCGGGTCTGCGGCTGGATCAGAACCGTGAGTACCGCGGCCGCGGCGAGCACCACGATCAGGGCGGGCAGTAGCCGTCGGGCCAGCCTCTTGATATGCGGCCACGGTGAGAGCGAGGCGTCCGGCCGCAGTGCGGTGCGTAGTAGCGAGCTGCCGAAGAAGAAGCCGGACAGCGCGAGAAACACATCGACGCCGCCGGACACCCGGCCGAACCAGACGTGGAAGATCGCCACCAGCGCGATCGCCACCCCGCGCAGACCGTCCAGGTCGTGCCGGTACGACGCGCCCCGTTCGGCGGTGCCGGGGGCGCGTTCAGGTGGGCCCGGGGCCGTCGGAGCCGGCGCCCGGGTGAGGGTGAGGGTGGCCATGATCGCACGCCAATCTACCAACCCGAACAGCGGTCAATCTGCCGCGGAACGCCACCCGGATAGGCTGCTCACCGTGTCGGCGTTGTCTCCGCAGCAGATCAGCGCCGTCGACGCCGCACATATCTGGCACCCTTACAGCACCATCGGCGCCGAGGCGATCCCGCCGGTGGTCGCGGTGGGGGCCCAGGGCGCTTGGCTGAGGGTGATCCGCGACGGAGCCGAGATCCGGGTGCTCGACGCCATGGCATCATGGTGGACGGCCGTTCACGGCCACGGTCATCCCGTCCTCGACGCGGCGTTGACCAGCCAGTTGCAGGTGATGAACCATGTCATGTTCGGCGGACTCACCCATGAGCCGGCGGCCCGATTGGCTCAGCTGCTGGTGGACATCACACCGGCCGGACTGGATACCGTGTTCTTCTCCGATTCCGGTTCGGTCAGCGTCGAGGTCGCGGCCAAGATGGCTCTGCAGTACTGGCGCAGTCTGGGCCGGGGCCGCAAGTACCGCCTGATGACCTGGCGCGGCGGCTACCACGGCGACACCTTCAGTCCGATGAGCGTCTGTGATCCCGACGGCGGGATGCATGCGCTGTGGACTGACGTACTGGCCGAGCAGGTGTTCGCGCCGCCGGTGCCGACTGGTTACGACTCCGGGTATGTCACCGCGTTCGAGGAGCAACTGCGGTCGCATGCCGACGAACTGGCCGCCGTGATCGTCGAACCGGTGGTTCAGGGAGCCGGCGGGATGCGGTTTCACGATCCCCGTTATCTGGTGGAGCTGCGGGCGATCTGCGATCGACACGACGTGCTGTTGATCTTCGACGAGATCGCCACCGGTTTCGGTCGAACCGGGGAATTGTTCGCCGCTGACCACGCCGGGGTGTCGCCGGACATCATGTGCGTCGGTAAGGCACTGACCGGTGGCTACCTGACCTTGGCGGCCACGCTGTGCACCCGCCGGATCGCCACGTCGATCAGCCGGGGAGAGCCCGGGGCGCTCATGCACGGGCCCACTTTCATGGCCAATGCACTGGCGTGCGCCGTCGCGGTGGCCTCGGTGGAACTGCTGCTGGGCCAGGATTGGCGGACCCGGGTCGCCGAGATCGGCGCCGGTCTGGCCGCGGGGCTGGAACCGGCTAGGGGACTGCCCACGGTCGCCGATGTCCGGGTGTGCGGCGCGATCGGCGTCATCGAGACGCACCACCCGGTCGACCTGCGGGTGGCCACCCCGGTGGCGCTGGACAACGGCGTGTGGCTGCGGCCGTTCCGCAACCTCATCTACGCGATGCCGCCGTTCGTCTGCACACCTGGTGAGATTGCTCAGATCACTGCGGGCATGCTGGGGGTTGCTCGACTGTCGGCTCTAGGCTGATATCCGATGATGCGCGGCACCGATACCTCACCGCTGGGCTGGCTCGGCTCCGTCGAGCAGCAACGCCGGCAGGCCGGCTTGCGCCGCTCGCTTCGTCCGCGCCGCGCGGTGGCGACCGAACTGGACCTGGCCTCCAACGACTACCTGGGCCTGTCCCGCCATCCGGCGGTCGTCGACGGCGCTGAACGTGCGCTGCGAACCTGGGGAGCCGGCTCGACCGGATCGCGACTGGTCACCGGTAACACCGAGTTGCACGAGGAGTTCGAGACGGCGCTGGCCGATTTCGTCGGGGCCCCGGCGGCGCTGGTGTTCTCCTCCGGATACACAGCGAATCTCGGCGCGGTGGCGAGCCTTTCCGGTCCAGGGTCTTTGGTGGTGTCCGATGCCGCCGCACACGCCTCGCTGGTCGACGGCTGCCGGTTGTCCCGTGCCCGGGTGGTGGTGGCGCCGCATCTGGACGTACGCGCCGTCGAGGCCGCGCTGGCCGGTCGCGGTGAGGAACGCGCGCTGGTGGTCACCGATTCGGTGTTCAGTACCGACGGCGCGCTGGCGCCGCTGCGTGAACTGCACGATATCTGCCGTTCGCACCGGGCATTGCTACTCGTCGACGAGGCGCACGGGCTCGGCGTGCGGGGGTCCGGAGGCCGTGGGTTGGTGCACGAGGTGGGCCTGGCCGGGGCCCCCGACGTGGTGATGACGACGACGTTGTCCAAGGCGCTGGGCAGCCAGGGCGGGGTGGTGCTGGGGTCGCGGGCTGTCCGGGATCATCTGGTGGACTCCGCGCGCCCGTTCATCTTCGACACCGGCCTGGCCCCCGCGGCGGTCGGCGCCGCCGCGGCGGCACTGCGGGTTCTCGGGGACGAACCCGGTCGCGCACAGTCCGTCCTCGACCGGGCCCGCGCCCTTGCCGAGATCTGCGGGGTGGCCCGTCGGCCGCAGTCGGCGGTGGTCTCGGTCATCCTGGGTGACCCGGAGTTGGCGGTGGCGGCGGCGGCGGCCTGCCTTGCCGAAGGGGTTCGGGTGGCCTGCTTTCGACCGCCCGCTGTTGCGCCCGGCACGTCGAGGTTACGGCTGACCGCCCGGGCCTCGCTGACCGAGGATGAGATGGCGTTGGCCCACCGGGTTCTGACTTCGGTCCTGGTCCCCGCCGCCCGATGACCGTCGTCATTGTCACCGGCACCGGTACCGGCGTCGGTAAGACCGTCGTCACCGCCGCACTGGCGAGCCATGCCCGCGGTGCCGGCCTCGATGTGGCGGTGTGCAAGCCGGTCCAAACCGGATCCGGCCCGGCCGGGCAGGGTGATGATGACCTCGCGGAGGTCGCCCGGCTGTCCGGGGTGGATCACCTGGTGTCGGTGGCCCGCTACCGCGACGCGGTGGCCCCGGCCGCCGCCGCGGAGGCGACCGGCCGGCCGTTGCCCTCAGCCGACGAGGTGTTGACGGCGATCCGTGCGGTCGACCGGCCGGGCCGGCTGACCCTGGTCGAGGGAGCCGGCGGCCTGTTGGTGGAGATCGCCGCCCCGGGAGCGACCCTGCGTGACCTCGCCACCGAACTCGGGGCCCCGATTCTGGTGGTGTGTGAAGCCGGGCTCGGAACTCTCAACCACACCGCGCTGACATTGGAAGCTATTGAGCACCGCAATCTTTCGTGTGCCGGACTGGCGATCGGGGCCTGGCCGGCCAGGCCTGGCGCGCCGGAGGCCTACAACCGCGGGGCGCTGGCGCGCCAGGCGCCGGTTCGAGCGGTGCTGCCTGCCGGGTCGGGCCGCCTGTCGCCGACCGCGTTCGCGGCGATGAGCAGGCGGGCGTTCGACCCCGGTTGGGTCGCTGGACTGGTCTGAGCCGCCGGATGGTGGGTGGACTAGCCTGTCCTGCGTGACCCAGGCAGCTCTTGACGTCCTCGCCCAGGCCCGCGAGCAGGTGCTCGAACGTGGCGAGGGATTGTCCCGCCGGCAGGTGCTCGATGTGCTGACACTTCCCGATGACCGGCTCGAAGAGCTGTTGGCGCTGGCCCACGAGGTTCGGATGCGCTGGTGCGGCCCGGACGTCGAGGTGGAGGGCATCATCAGCCTGAAGACCGGGGGCTGCCCGGAGGACTGCCACTTCTGTGCCCAGTCCGGGCTGTTCGCCTCGCCGGTGCGCAGCGCCTGGCTCGATGTTCCGAGCCTGGTGGAGGCCGCCAAACAGACCGCGAAGTCCGGCGCGACCGAGTTCTGTATCGTCGCCGCGGTCCGCGGGCCCGATGAGCGGTTGCTGGCCCAGGTCGCCGCGGGTATCGAGGCGATCCGCAACGAGGTGGAGATCCACATCGCCTGTTCGCTCGGCATGCTCGACGCCGATCAGGTGCAGCGGCTCGCCGCGATGGGCGTGCACCGGTACAACCACAACCTGGAAACCGCACGATCCTTCTTCACCAACGTCGTCACCACCCACACCTGGGAGGAGCGTCGGGAAACCTTGCAGATGGTGCGCGACGCCGGCATGGAGGTCTGCTGCGGCGGCATCCTGGGGATGGGGGAGACGCTCGAGCAGCGGGCCGAGTTCGCCGCCGAACTCGCCGAACTCGACCCGCACGAAGTCCCGCTGAACTTCCTGAACCCTCGTCCGGGCACGCCGTTCGGAGACCTTGAGGTGATGCCGGCCACCGAGGCGCTCAGGGCGGTGGCGGCCTTCCGCCTGGCCTTGCCGCGGACCATGCTGCGCTTCGCGGGCGGCCGGGAGATCACCCTCGGTGACCTCGGGGCCAAACAAGGCATTCTCGGCGGAATCAACGCGGTGATCGTCGGCAATTATCTGACCACGCTGGGCCGGCCCGCGGAATCGGACCTGGAGTTGCTCGAGGATCTGCAGATGCCGATCAAGGCCCTCAACGCCAGCCTGTAGCGATGGATGCTCAACAGTCCGAACCGGTAGGGCGGCCCGAACCGGTAGGTGCGGGTGTCTACAACGTCTACACCGGCTCCGTCTGCAGCGGCGACACCCCGACCGCCGCACGACTGGGTCTGGAGCCACCCCGGTTCTGCTCGGGATGTGGCCGGCGGATGGTGGTGCAGGTGCGCCCGGACGGATGGTGGGCGGAATGCTCACGGCACGGCCGAGTGGACTCCGCGGAGCTGGAGACCGAGAGATGACGCCGAAGCCGCACCGGTCTCGGCGCTCGGCCGCGTTGATCGTCGTTGTGGCGCTTGCTGGTTGCGGGGCGGTCCTGGGCGTGCTGTGGTCCTGGATGGCCCCGTCGATTCATACCGTCACCGCGCTGACCCGCTCTGGTGATCAGGTGGACGCATTCCTCGGAACCGAATCCGACAATCTCTTCGTCGCGGCGGCGATGTTGATCGGACTGTTGTCGATGTTGGCGATCGTCTCGGCGGTGCTGGTCTGGCAGTGGCGGCCGCACCGCGGACCGGTTCTGGTCACCGCGCTATGGATCGGTCAGCTGGCAGCGGGAGTCACTGCCGCCGGCGCTGGGGCGATGCTGGTGCGCTGGCGTTACGGGACCCCCGAGCATCAGGGTGCACCGCTGAGCCCGGAGAATCGGGTGCACTATCTCACCGAGGCGCCCCCGGTTTTCCTCGGCGACGGCCCCCTTCAGATCGCCCTGAACCTGCTGCTGCCTGCCGCGGTGGCGGCCTTGACCTACGCCGTCATGGCGGTGGCCACGCCCCGGGATGATCTGGAGGGCTGGCCCCCCGAAGGCCATCACGGGTTCGAGGCGGCTTCTCGTTCCGGGGTCAGGACCATAACCGGGATCTGACGGGTCGTTCTGCGTTGGTATTCGGCGAAGTACGGATACATGTCGACGAGTCGCGGCCACAGGTCGATGCGCTGTTGATCGTCGGCTTGAGCGGCATGGACCGTAAGGCGAGTACCTTCCGTCAGTACCTCAGCGTGCGGGTTGGCCCGGAGATTCCGCCACCAGGCCGGGTTGACATCGCTGCCGCCATAGGCGGCTGCGACGATGAAGTTCTCGTTGTCCTTGATGTAGACGAGGGGTACGCGACGGGTCTTGCCGGACTTGCGGCCGGTCACCGTCAGGACCAACATCGGCCAGTTGGGATTGCCGGCGGCACCTTTGGTCAGCCGGTACATCGCCGCGTGGGCACCGCTGAAGGCACGGATGACCCGGCGCATGGACGGTCTGCTCATCGATATTGTCATGGCGCAGTACAACCTGGAGCCCAGGGGTTTCTGACTCACAGCCCGCTCCCATCCGGCCGATTCCGACGCCTAGAGCGGGCGGAAAGGCACCCGTCCGCCCAGCATGACCCGCGTCACGATCCCGCTGAGTCGCCACATTCCGGCGTAGGTGATCGGATTCAGCAGAGTCGGCCACGTGGTTCGGACCAGGTGGGCGTCCAATGGCCTTCCGGCGAACCGGTCGGTGAGCCAGCGCAGCGTCATCGGCGCTGACATCGGATGCAGCAGCATGTGCTCACTGAACCGGTCCCGATGGTAGGTGAGTTGTGCCCCGCCGGATGAGTACCGGTGGGCCAACTCGTCGATATCGTCGACGGCGATCACCGAGTCGTGTACGGCCTGCACAATCAGGACTGGGGGACTCGGCACGGTGCCGCCGAGTCGGATCGCGTCGAATACGTCCTGAACCTCCGGCATGGCCAGCACCTCCTCCAGTGGGGGGTGCACCCAACGGTCCATGTCATGCCGGAAGTGCCG
>JAHZJY010000157.1 GCA_022600695.1 Actinomycetes bacterium
ATCGAGTACCAGAACAGCCCATAGGCCAGTCCGCCCCCGGTCTCAACGGTGACCGGGTGACGTCGACCGTCGAGGCGGTGGCCCGGGTCCGCGCGGGCTGGCCGGTGCTGACCGCGGTGGCACTTCTGGCGGGAGTGACGGCCGCTGCGATCGCAGTGCTATCGCTGGCCGCAGCGCTGACAGCCACGGGACTACCTGATCCGGGGCCGGTGACCACCCTCGGTCTGCCGTTCGTCCGGGCGGTGGGCGAGGTCGCGGCGGCCGTTGCGGTCGGTGGGTTTTTCTTCGCAGCGTTCCTGGTGCCGCCGCAGGACGGCGGGGTGCTCGATGTGAGCGGCTATCGCGCGGTACGGCTGGCGACGGCGGCCTGCGGTGTCTGGGCGGTGTGCGCGGTGCTGATGGTCCCGCTGACCGTGTCCGATGTCTCCGGGGAGCCGTTGACCGGCCAACTCAGCCCGGGCGCCATCTGGCGGGCGGCGGATCTGGTCGACACCGCCGCGGCATGGCGTTGGACGGCCGCGCTGGCCCTGGTGGTGACGGTTGCCGCGCGGACCTGGTTGAGATTCTGCACCCGCCCGGCGGTCGTCACCCTCATGTTCGTCACCGGATTCCACGCCGTCTACCTCGGCGGGATCTTCGACGCGGCGGCGCCGGACCACCGCGCCCGGTTGCTGATGACGACCTACTTCCTGGTGAGCGGCTATCTGTTCTTCGCGGTGGTTGTCGGCGTCGACCCGATACCCCGCCCGGTTGGGCAATCCACCGCGATCGGGATGGTGTTCGCCGCGATCCTGCTGCAAGCGGTGTTCGGGGCATTGCTGATCGACATGACGGGCATCCTGGGACAGCGGTTCTACCGCTCGCTGCGCTTGCCTTGGCATACGGATCTTCTCGGCGATCAGCACCTCGGCGGTGTGATCGCCTCGGCGGCGACAGCGTTACCACTGCTGCTTGTGTTGTTGGCGCTGCTGATCCGGGGGCGGCGTGGCCGCCGGTCGGCTCGCGACTCGGTACCGGCCGACATGGCTCGGACCGATCAGTAGTTCACCTACGGCACTTCATCCACAGGACGGCGGATCCGACCACTGCGGGGGTCCGGATCGTCGGTACCCGGGTGCTCACTGGAGGTGCGAACCCACACCGAAAGAAAGGGCATGAAATGTTTGAGACATCCATCACCGTCGTCGGCCGGATCATCACCGATTTTCGTCGCCGGGTGGTCGCCGACCAGGAAGTGATCAGCTTCCGGGTGGCGAGTAATTCCCGGCGGCGCACCGCCGAGGGCACCTGGGAACCGGGGCAGACGCTCTACATCACCGTCAATTGCTGGGGAAAGCTGGTCACCGGCGTGGGGGCGGGTTTGTACAAGGGGGCGCCGATCATTGCGGTCGGAACCGTGCACACCAGCGAGTACGAGGACCGCGAGGGCGTCAAACGCTCGTCGCTGGAGATGCGCGCGAGCGCGGTGGGACCGGACCTGTCCCGGGTCATCGCGCGCATCGAACAGCCGCCCCGGCCGAATAACGGCGAGGGCGCCGCCGCCGGCGGCGATACGCAGGGTGATGAGGGCGCCGCCGGAGCCGACCTGGATGATGTCGATCACGGCGGGCAGGACGCGGGGGCCGAGGCGGTCGACCCCGTGGTGCTTTCGGCCTGACCCGGCGGGCGGTCACGCCGGTCTCCGCGGCGTGACCGCCGACCCGCATCGGGCGTCGCCCTAGGATGGGGCCCGTGGCGGAATTTATCTACACCATGCGCAAGGTCCGCAAGGCTCACGGCGACAAGGTCATCCTCGACGATGTCACGCTCAGCTTCCTCCCGGGAGCCAAGATCGGCGTCGTCGGGCCCAACGGAGCCGGCAAGTCCAGCGTCCTGCGGATCATGGCCGGTCTCGACCAGGCCAACAACGGGGACGCCTTCCTGGCCCCCGGGGCCACCGTGGGCATCCTGCAGCAGGAGCCGCCGCTCAACGAAGACAAGACCGTCCGCGGCAACGTCGAGGAGGGCCTGGGCGAGATCAAGGTCAAGCTGGACCGCTTCAACGAGGTAGCCGAGCTGATGGCCACCGACTACACCGACGAGTTGATGGAGGAGATGGGCCGGCTCCAGGAAGAACTCGACCATGCCGACGCGTGGGACCTGGACTCCCAGCTCGAACAGGCGATGGACGCCCTGCGCTGCCCGCCGCCCGACGAGCCGGTGACGCACCTGTCGGGCGGGGAGCGGCGCCGGGTCGCGCTGTGCAAGCTGCTGCTGAGCAAGCCGGACCTGCTGCTGCTCGACGAGCCGACCAACCACCTCGACGCCGAGAGCGTCCAGTGGCTCGAGCAGCACCTGGCCGAGTACAAGGGCGCGATCCTCGCCGTCACCCACGACCGGTACTTCCTGGACAACGTCGCCGAATGGATCCTGGAACTCGACCGGGGCCGGGCCTACCCGTACGAGGGCAACTACTCGACCTACCTGGAGAAGAAGGCCGAGCGCCTGGAGGTCACCGGCAAAAAGGACCAGAAGCTGCAGAAGCGGCTCAAGGAGGAACTGGCCTGGGTACGTTCCGGTGCCAAAGCCCGTCAGGCCAAGAACAAGGCGCGGCTGCAACGGTATGAAGAGATGGCAGCCGAGGCCGAGAAGACTCGCAAGCTCGACTTCGAGGAGATCCAGATTCCGACCGGCCCGCGACTGGGCAGCATCGTCGTCGAGGTCGAGCACCTCGACAAAGGCTATGACGGACGGGTGCTGATCAAGGACCTTTCCTTCAGCCTGCCCCGCAACGGCATCGTCGGCGTCATCGGACCCAACGGGGTGGGTAAGACCACCCTGTTCAAGACCATCGTGGGTCTGGAGCAGCCGGACAGCGGCACGGTTCGGGTCGGCGACACCGTCAAGCTCAGCTACGTCGATCAGAGCCGGGGCGGGATCGACCCGAAGAAGAATGTCTGGCAGGTGGTCTCCGACGGCCTGGACTACATCGAGGTCGGTCAGAACGAGATTCCGTCCCGGGCCTATGTGTCGGCGTTCGGGTTCAAAGGCGCCGACCAGCAGAAGCCGGCCGGAGTGCTGTCCGGCGGGGAGCGCAACCGGCTCAACCTGGCCCTGACCCTCAAAGAAGGCGGCAACCTGCTGTTGCTCGACGAGCCCACCAACGACCTCGATGTCGAGACCCTCGGTTCGCTGGAGAACGCGCTGGAGAAGTTCCCGGGCTGCGCGGTGGTGATCTCCCACGACCGCTGGTTCCTGGACCGCACCTGCACCCACATTCTGGCCTGGGAGGGCGACGCCGGCGGGCACGAGCGGGGCGACTCGGGATTGGGTCCGGACAACGAGGCCTCATGGTTCTGGTTCGAGGGCAACTTCGGCGCCTACGAGGAGAACAAGATCGAGCGACTCGGCGCTGATGCGGCGCGTCCGCACAGAGTGACCCATCGGCGGCTCACACGCGACTAGTGTCTCGGCTGTGACGGCTGTCGGAAAAACGTCTGATCTCGAACGTGCCTATGCAGCCACCTATCGCGGTCCACACGGTGGTGCAGGGCGCGAACCGGCGCCGACCGTGGACACGGCGGCGGTGGTGCGGCCGGCTCTGATCGCCGCCCAGGAACGGCTTGCGCACCAGCGCCAGGCCGGCGAGACCCTGGTCGCCGTCATTCCCGCTGATGATCCGGGCGGATTCGGCCCCGCGCTGCAGATCGTCACCGACGAGGCCACCGTGCTGATGGACTCGGTGACCGTTCTGCTGCACCGCCTGGGTGTCGCCTACACCGCGCTGATGCACCCGTCGATATCGGTCCGCCGCGACGCCGTGGGCACATTGAGTGAGTTCGCGCCCGCCGGCGACGACGATCCTCCCGACGCGATCGGGGAGTCCTGGATCAACATCCAGCTCGCCGCGACGGTCGATCAGCGGGCGCTGTCGGAGGCGGTGCGGCTGCTACCGCTGGTGGTCGCCGACGCCCGGCAGGTAGCCCAGGACTCCGCCGCGCTGACGGCGGAATTGCAGCGGCTGGCCCACGATATCGCCGCCGATGACGGCACCAGGTTCCCCTGGCCCGACCGCATGGACGTGTCCTACCTCTTGCGCTGGCTCGGCGACGGACATTTCGTGCTGCTCGGTGCGCAGCGCTGCACCGTGTCGGACGGTCACGCCGACGTCGACAACTCCAGCCGGCTCGGCGTGGCCCGGTTGCGTACCCAGTTGCTACCCGAACTCAGCCACCCTGGCGAACCGGTGGCGCTGGCGCTGGCCACCATGCCGAGCTTCCTCCGCTACGGGTCATTCCCGTACATCGTCGTGGTGCGCGAGGAGCCCGGCGGTCACCAGCGTGGCGACGCGGCCAGGGGTCCGGTCATCGAGCACCGCTTCATCGGCCTGTTCACCATCGCGGCGATGAACGCCAACGTCCTGGACATCCCGCTGATCTCTCGCCGGGTTCAGGGCGCGCTGGCGTTATCGGAGGATGACCCCGGCCACCCAGGACAGCTCCTCCTCGACATCATCCAGACCATTCCACGCTCGGAGCTGTTCACGCTTAGCGCCGAGCAGTTGTTGGACACCGCCGCCGCGGTGATCGACCTCGGTTCGCGACGGCGGGCCCTGCTGTTTTTGCGGACCGACCGGCTCGGCCACTTCGTATCCTGCCTGGTCTATCTGCCGCGGGACCGCTACACAACGGCCGTGCGGCTGGCCATGCAGGAGATCCTGACCCGGGAGTTCGGCGGTGCCAGCATCGACTACGCCGCCAGGGTCAGCGAATCCCCCTGGGCCATAGTGCATTTCACCGTGCGACTGCCCGACGATCCGGGGCGCGGGCCGATTGACACCTCCGAAGCCAACCGGGTCCGTATCCAGGATCTGCTCACCAGGGCCACCCGGACCTGGGCCGACCGACTGCTCGGATCGGTTCAGACCGGTGCCATCGCCGAGACGGTCGCCGGACACTACGCCGACGCGCTGCCGGAGGAGTTCAAGCAGGCGGTCACCCCGGAGGAGGCGATCACCGATATCGGGATTATCGAGGCACTGCAACCGGACTCGGTCGCGCTGCAGCTCGAACCCGGCAACGCCGAACGCGATGTCTTCCTGACCTGGTACCTGGGCGGGGTGTCGGCATCGCTGAGCCAGCTGCTGCCGATGCTGCAGTGCATGGGGGTCGAGGTCCTCGAGGAGCGTCCGTTCACGGTGGTCCGCTCCGACGGGCTGGGAGTGCGGATCTACCAGTTCAAGATCCGGCCCAACGCCTCGATGCCGGAGTCGGCCATGGCGGCGGACTGGGATGCCGCCGCGCGGCGATTCACCGACGCGGTCACCGCCATCTGGCAGGGACGCGTCGAGGTCGACCACTTCAACGAACTCGTCCTGCGCGCCGGTCTGACCTGGCAGCAGATCATGCTGTTGCGTGCCTACGCCAAGTACCTGCGGCAGGCCGGCTTCCCGTACAGCCAGTCGCATATCGAGTCGGTTCTCAGTGAGAACACCTCCACCGCGCGATCGCTGGTCGCCCTGTTCGAGGCCATGTTCGACCCGGACTCCGCTGCCAGCGGGCGCGACGCGAGGGCCGCCGCGCGAGCCGTGACCGCCGATATCGACGCGCTCTCCAGCCTGGACACCGACCGGGTGTTGCGGGCGTTCGCCTCGATGATCGAGGCCACGCTGCGCACCAATTTTTTCGTCACCGATCCGCAGTCCGCGCGGGCCCGAAACGTACTGTCCATCAAGGTCAATCCTGAATTAATCGATGAACTCCCGCTTCCCAGGCCATGTTTCGAGATCTTCGTCTATTCGCCGCGGGTCGAGGGTGTTCACCTGCGGTTCGGTCCCGTCGCCCGCGGCGGGCTGCGCTGGTCGGACCGGCGTGAGGATTTTCGCACCGAAATCCTCGGTCTGGTCAAGGCGCAGGCTGTCAAGAACGCCGTCATCGTCCCGGTCGGCGCCAAGGGCGGGTTCGTTCTCAAGAACCCGCCCGCGTCCACCGGCGACGCCGCCGTGGACCGGGAGGCGTTGCGCGCCGAGGGAGTGGCCTGCTACCGGCTGTTCATCGCCGGGTTGCTCGACGTCACCGACAACGTCGAACGGTCAGGGGGCCGGGTCGTCACGCCCCCCGGGGTGGTGCGCCGGGACGGTGACGACGCGTATCTGGTGGTCGCCGCCGACAAGGGCACCGCGACCTTTTCCGATATCGCCAACGAGGTCGCCCAGTCCTACGGTTTCTGGCTCGGCGACGCCTTCGCCTCCGGCGGTTCGGTCGGCTACGACCACAAGGCCATGGGTATCACCGCCAAGGGGGCCTGGGAATCGGTCAAGCGGCACTTCCGGGAGATGGGTGTGGACACCCAGTCAGAGGAGTTCACCGTGGTCGGGGTCGGAGACATGAGTGGCGACGTGTTCGGCAACGGCATGCTGCTCTCGCCCCACATCCGGCTTGTCGCCGCCTTCGATCACCGGCACATCTTCGTCGATCCCGACCCGGATGCGGCCCGGACATTCGTTGAGCGCCGGCGGTTGTTCGACCTGCCGCGGTCCAGCTGGGAGGACTACTCAGCCGATCTCATCAGTGCCGGCGGCGGTGTGTTCAGCAGGCAGCAGAAGGCGATAGCGATCAGCGAACAGATGCGTGGGGCGCTCGGGATCGAGGACGGCGTCACCGAGTTGACGCCGCCAGACCTCATCCGGGCGATCTTGAAAGCGCCGGTGGATCTGCTGTTCAACGGAGGTATCGGCACCTACATCAAAGCCGAGTCGGAGTCCGATGCCGCCGTCGGCGACCGGGCCAATGACGCAGTGCGGGTCAACGCGAATCAGTTGCGCACCAAAGTGATCGGTGAAGGCGGCAACCTCGGCGTGACATCGCTGGGCCGCGTCGAGTTCGATCTGTGCGGGGGCCGGATCAACACCGACGCGCTGGACAACTCAGCCGGGGTGGACTGCTCCGACCACGAGGTCAACATGAAAATTCTGGTGGACTCACTGGTTGGCGTCGGCCGGATCGACCCGTCGGAGCGTGCCGATTTGCTGGCCTCGATGACCGACGAGGTGTCCCGGCTTGTTCTCACCGATAACAGCGATCAGAACGACCTGATGGGCACCAGTCGTGCGAACGCGCCGGGGGTGCTCAACGTGCACGCCCGGCAGATTCGGGAACTCGAGGACCGCCGCGGCCTGAACCGCGAACTGGAGGCGCTGCCCTCCGACAAGGAGATCCACCGTCGCGAGGAGATCGGTATCGGCTTAACCTCCCCGGAGTTGGCCACATTGATGGCACACGTGAAGCTGGCGCTAAAGGAGCAGGTGCTGGCCAGCGACCTGCCCGACCAGGAGGTCTTCGCCTCCCGGCTGCCGCACTATTTCCCGGCCCAGCTGCGGGACGGCTTCGCCACCGAGATCGGCCATCATCAGCTACGCCGCGAGATCGTCACCACGATGCTGGTGAACAACGTCGTCGACACCGGCGGGATCACCTTTGCCTACCGGGTCACCGAGGATGCCGGAGTGGGTTATGTCGACGCGGTCCGCGCCTTCGCCGCGACCGATGCGATCTTCGGTTTCGAGCGCACCTGGCGGCGTATCCGGGCGGTCGGCCTCGAGCACCGGGTTGGGGTCGCCGTCACCGACAGGATGACCCTGGACTTGCGTCGCCAGCTCGACCGGGCCGCCCGGTGGATGCTCAACTACCGGCCGCAGCCGTTGGCGGTCGGTGCGGAGATCAACCGGTTCGCCGCCAAGGTCGCCGAGCTGACGCCGGGTATGCCGGGGTGGCTGCGCGGTGACGATCACGTGATCGTCGCCCGGGAGGCTCAGGAGTTCGCCCTCCACGGGGTGCCGGAGGGTCTGGCCTATGAGGTGGCCTCGGGGCTTTACCAGTACAGCCTGCTGGATGTGATCGATATCGCCGATATCGACGACCGGGACCCCGCCGAGGTCGCCGACACCTACTTCGCGCTGATGAATTACCTGGGCACCGACGGCCTGCTGACCGCGGTATCGGGTCTGCCACGCGATGACCGCTGGCATTCGCTGGCCCGACTCGCCGTCCGCGATGATATCTACGGGTCGCTGCGGGCCCTGTGTTTCGACGTGCTCGCGGTGGGCGAGCCCAAAGAGACCGGGGAGCAGAAGATCGCCGAATGGGAGCAGCTCAACGGTTCGCGGGTGAGCCGGGCCCGCCGGACCCTGGCCGAGATCCGCGAGCACGACGCGTCGGATCTGGCCACACTGTCGGTGGCCGCCCGCCAGATTCGCAGCATGACCCGGACCAGTGGCGTCGGCACCAGTGGTTGACGGCGGGGCCGGCTTCACCACCGGGGTGCGGGTGCGCTGGTCGGATATCGATATGTACCAGCACGTCAACCACGCCACGATGGTGACGATCCTGGAGGAGGCCCGGGTCGACTTCCTGCATGAGCCGTTCGCCGGGGACGTTGCGACCATCGGCCTGCTGATCCATGAGGTTCGAGTGCTCTACAAAGGTCAGCTTCGACTGGTCGATTCGCCCCTGCAGGTCACGATGTGGACGAAGCGGCTGCGGGCGGTCGACTTCACCCTCGGCTATGAGGTGCGTTCGGTTCAGGCCGCGCGGGATTCCAGGCCGGCGGTGATCGCCGAAACCCAACTGGCAGCGGTACATATCGAGGAGCAGCGGTTGGTACGACTCTCGCCCGACCACCGTGATTACCTGCAGCGTTGGCTCCGATGATCACGATTCCCGAGGCCGCCCAGCGCGCCGATCTGATCGTCTTCGCGCAGCGGGTCCTCCGCCTGGACGAGGCTGCCGTGATCCGGTTACGCACCCGCGCCGACGGGATGATCGGAGCGTGGGCCGCAACGGGATTCGATGTGCTCGCCGGACGGGTGGTGGCAGGTACCGTGACGCCGCCGGACTTCACCGGCGGGGCCGAGGAGTTGTGCCGCGGACTGAAGGAGGCTGACGACGGGGGGCGCGCCGACCTCGGGTACCCGATGGACTCGGCCTGGCGCGGCACGCTACCGCCGGAGACCGGCTTCGTCCATCTCGATGATGTGCCGGCTACGGCGTTGATCGAGATTGCCCGTCAGGGAGCGGACCTGGCCCGTGAGCACGCGGGGCCGCTCGGGCCGCCGGCCTCGCTGCTCGAACAGCAAGTGCTGCAGGTCAGTTCGGTGAACGACTCGGTGGGGGTACCGATGCGATGCGTGATGGCACTGGCCGCGATGGGCTTCATGCCGGATACCGAGGGCGAGATTGTGCGGGTTCGCGTGCGCCCAGGCTGGCTACGTATCGACGCCCGGTTCGGCTCGGTGTTCGGTCGCCGCGGCGATCCGGCGCTGTTGCTGGACTGATTTGAGATTTTCCCCGTGCGGCGGCGGGCGGGGTGCGAGGCTGTCGCCATGGTCGACCGAGATAAACCCTGGTTTCAGCGCTACGACAACGGGGTGCCGTACTCCGTCATCTACCCGCCGCTGTCGATCAAGCAGATGTTCAACAGCTGTGCCGAAGCCAACCCCGATCGGGACTACCTGATCATCAATGATCTGCGGCTGCCCTACCGCCTGGTCAACGACATGGCCCGCAAGGCGGCGAACGCGCTGATCACCCTGGGCGTCAAGAAGGGCGACCGGGTCGCGATCATGTCGCCCAACCTGCCGCAGTATGTCATCGCCTTCCAGGCCTGCGCCAAACTCGGCGCAGTCGTCGTGCCGATCAACCCGTTGGCGGCCGGTCCGGAGGTGCACCACTACATCAAGGACAGCGGTGCGGAGACGGTCATCGTTCTGGCCGCCTTCGCCAAAGGTCCCATCGGGGTGCTCAAGGCCAGCCAGTCCAGCCGGGACACACCGTTGCGCAATGTCATCGCCTTCCAGATTCCCTCGGTGAGTACCGAGGTGGAGAGTGGGCCGGGCATCCACGATTTCAACGATCTGGTGGGTGCCGCGGACGACTCCGAACCTGACGCCGAAATCGGCCCCTCCGACGTACTGATGCTGCAGTACACCGGCGGCACCACCGGACTGTCCAAGGGCTGTGTGCTGACCAACGAGAACCTGGTGTCGATCGCCTACCAGGAGAACTACTGGATGTCCCCGCTGATCGGTAAGGATGAGCCGCTGCGCTGCCTGGCGGCGGTCCCGATCTATCACATCTACGGGTTCAACATGAACGTCAACGCCAACCACGTAAGCGGCGGGACTGTCATCCTGGTGCCGCAACCCAGCACCGAGAACGTGCTGGCGGCCATCAATCAACACGAACCGAATCTCTTCCCGGCCGTGCCCACCATGATCATCGGGCTCAATCAGCACCCCGACATCAGCACCTCGAAGATCGGTTCGGTCAAGGCGGTCGTCTCCGGATCGGCACCGCTGCCGATCGAGGCGATGCGCACTTTCGAGAAGCTCTCCGGTGCGGTGATCACCGAGGGATTCGGGATGTCTGAGACCTCCAATATCGTCACCGCCAACCCCCTGTTCACCGTCCGGAAACCTGGCAGTGTGGGAATTCCATTCCCGGACAACGATGTCCGTATCGTCGACCTGGAGACCGGGACCATCGAGATGCCGCTCGGCGAGTCCGGTGAAATCCTCGCCAAGGGGCCGACCATCATGCGGGAGTACTGGAACAATCCTGCCGAGACCGAGAAAACCTTTCGGGACGGCTGGCTGCTGACCGGTGATATCGGCTACCTCGACACCGATGGGTACGTGTTCATCGTCGACCGGAAAAAGGACATGGTGCTCTCCAGTGGGTTCAACGTCTACCCGCGGGAGATCGATGAGGTGATGTACACCCATCCCAAGGTGTTACAGGCCTGCTCCTTCGGTATCCCCGATGCCAAGCGCGGCGAGAGCCTCAAACTCGCCCTGGTGCTCAAACCCGGTGAGGAGATGACCGTCGACGAGGCACGCGATTTCTGTAAGGCGAACCTCTCCGGCTACAAGGTTCCCACTCAGGTGGCGTTCCTCGCCGAACTCCCGGTTACCGCGGTCGGCAAGCCCGACCGCAAGACGCTGCGCAAGTTGGAACTGGAGGGCCGTCTGACCTAGTCGTCAGATCGGGGAGTTCACCATGTGCTGGGCAGCCATCTCGAGGTAGGCGAGCAGCTCCCGGCGATGCTCGTCGTCCAGCGTCGAGGTGTCGATCGAGGCGACGGCGGTATGCATACAGCGCAACCAGGCGTCGCGCTCGATGGGGCCGATCCGGAAGGGGGCGTGGCGCATCCGCAGCCGGGGGTGACCCCGCTGCTCGGAATAGTTTCGCGGGCCACCCCAGTACTGCTCCAGGAACATCCGCAGCCGGTCCTCGGCGGCCTCGAAGTCGTCTTCGGGGTAGAGCGGTCGCAGCACCTCGTCCTCGCGTACCAGCTCGTAGAACCGCGCCACGAGGGTGCTGAAGGTCGCGGCACCGCCCACCGCGTCGTAAAAGGTCGCCGGAGTCGGCTGTTCGGGATCGGCCACGGCTCCATTGAACACGAGGTGAATACGCGTGCGATCACCGCCGATCCGTGGTGCACTGGTTTGCGGAGGACGTGTATGGCGCAGCGCAAACGGAAACCCGTCGGTCTAGTGGGTCGCCGAGCTGCGCTGCGCAGCGTCGACACCCCGGCGGAGGCATCGGTGTGGGGGCGCCGACGGGTACTCCTGCTGAACTCCACCTACGAGCCGCTGACCGCCCTGCCGATCCGCCGGGCGGTGGTCATGCTGATGTGCGGTAAGGCCGATGTGGTGCACGACGATCCCAACGGCCCGGTCATCCATTCGGCCACCCGGGTGATGGTGGTGCCCTCGGTGATCAGGCTGCGGAACTACGTCCGGGTGCCCTACCGGGCGCGTATCCCGATGACCAGAACCGCGCTGATGCACCGGGATCGGTTCCGGTGCGCGTATTGCGGCGCCAAGGCCGACACGGTCGACCATGTGGTGCCGCGCAGTCGGGGCGGCGAGCACTCCTGGGAGAACTGTGTCGCGGCCTGTTCGGCCTGTAACCACCGCAAGGCTGACAAGTTGCTGGCCGAACTGGGGTGGACGCTACGACTGGTGCCGACCCCGCCCAGGGGACAGCACTGGCGGCTGCTGTCCACGGTCAAGGAACTCGATCCGTCCTGGGTGCGCTACCTCGGCGAGGGTGCGGCCTGAGACTGCGTTACGGTTTGTCCCGTGCAAACTGCCCTGCTGTACGGACTGCCGATTCTTCTCGCGGTCATCGCCATTGCATTGATCTACCGTCACATGGGTGCCCGCCGGCACATCTATCGGTTACCCGAGCCGTGGACGTACGGACCGGTGTTGTGGGCCGCCACCGATGAGCTGATTCCGCCCGGTTCTCGCGGTCATCATGGCCCCGCCGACCGGGTTTCCTCGGTGGGAGGTGGCGCCAGTGGCCACTGGTGACGCCGTCATAACCCGGCACGAACCCGGCGCCCTGCCGGTCGGTGCGGCGGTCAGTTTCGGTGGCCGCCTGTCGGTCGCCTGCGAGCATGAACACCTGCCTTCGCAATACCCGTTTGCCACCATGGACCTTGTCGCTCTCGACAACGCGCTGAGTTCAGCGAGTTTCCAGTCCAAGGCTCGATTCGCGGTATACATCGGTGAGCTGGGTGCCGACGCCACGGCCAGGGCCCAGCAGATCCTCGCCGACGTGCCGAGCCCGGACAACGCGGTGCTGCTGGCGGTTTCGCCGGATGAGCGCGCCATCGAAGTGGTGTACGGGACGGAGCTTCTCGGACGCGGGGCCGAGTCGGCCGCGCCGCTCGGGGTATCGGCGGCGGCATCCTCGTTCCGGCAGGGTGAACTGATGGACGGTCTGGTCAGCGCGATCCGGGTGATGTCTGCCGGTATCGCGCGCCCTTGACGCGCGATACCGGGATCACCCCGCGTCGAACGACCGCGCCCGCAACGCGCGTTCGACACCGGCCCGGCCTTCGAGCACCAACCGGCGCAACGGCGGCGGCACGTGCAGTCCGCCGAGGAACCAGTCGGCGGCCGCCAGCCCCGCCGCGCTGACATCCCAGGACGGATACAACCCCACCACGACGGTCTGGGCCACCTCGCTGGAGCGCCGTTCCCAGACTTTCCCGATGGCGTCGAAGTAATGTCCGGCGAACGGTGCCAGCAACTCGCCCTGACCGGGCCGGGA
>JAHZJY010000158.1 GCA_022600695.1 Actinomycetes bacterium
ATCCCGGTGCTGCGGCCCGCCCGGCCCAACTCCGCCGAATGTGTCGCCGAACTCGCGGCGCTGGAACCCGAGTGCTGCGCGGTGGTGGCCTACGGGGCACTGCTGGGCACTGAGTTACTCGCCGTTCCGGCACACGGGTGGGTCAATCTGCACTTCTCGCTGCTGCCGGCCTGGCGCGGTGCCGCACCCGTGCAGGCCGCGATCGCGGCCGGTGACACCGTCACCGGCGCAACGACATTCAAAATCGAACCGGCGCTTGATTCTGGTCCGGTGTACGGGGTGGTCACCGAAACGATCCAACCCGACGATACCGCCGGGACGCTTTTGGGCCGATTGGCAGTGTCGGGGGCGGCACTGCTGGAAGCCACCGCGGACGGTATCGCAGATGGATCGCTCAGCCCCGTTCCACAATCAGCCGACGGTGTCAGCGTGGCACCGAAGGTCGCGGTGACCGACGGCCGGATCCGCTGGGATCTACCGGCTCAGGTCATCGAACGCCGGATCAGATCGGTCACCCCGGATCCAGGGGCCTGGACGATGATCGGGGAGTTGCGAACCAAGCTAGGGCCGGTCACCTTGGACTGCACCGGTGCGGCGCTGGCACCCGGAATGATCGAGGTGCAGCGTGCCGCGGTGCGGGTCGGGACCGGGTCTCAACCGGTACTGCTCGGCCAGGTACAGCCCCCCGGTAAAAAACCGATGGCCGCGGCGGACTGGGCGCGCGGCGCCCGGCTTGGCGCCGAGATCCGGGCGTCGTGACCGAGCGTCCGCATTCCCGCGGCCGGCAGCGGCCGGGGCGCCGGCCGCGCCGGGCCGAGCTGGACCCGGCCCGCCGAGCGGCATTCGACGTGCTGCGCGCCGTCTCCGAACGCGACGCGTACGCCAACCTGGCGCTGCCCGCATTGCTGGCTGAGCGGGGGATCGACAGCCGGGACGCTGCTTTCGCGACCGAACTGACCTACGGCACCTGCCGCACCCGCGGCCTGCTGGACGCGATCATCGCGGCCGCGGCCGGTCGTACCATCGACCAGATCGACCCGGTACTGCTGGATCTGCTTCGGCTGGGTGCCTACCAGTTGCTGCGAACGAACGTCGCCCCGCATGCCGCGGTATCGACCACTGTGGAGCAGGCCGGTGTGGAGTTCGACACCGCCCGAGCCGGATTCGTCAATGCTGTACTCCGGAAAATCGCCGGCCGCGACGAGCAGTCCTGGATCGCGGAACTCGCCCCGTCCGCCGCCACCGATCCGGTCGGCCACGTCGCGTTCGTCCACGCCCACCCGCGCTGGATCGCTCAGGCCTTCGCCGACGCTCTCGGTCCCGACGCCGGCGAATTGGCCGCCGCACTGGCTGCCGACGACGCCCGCCCGGCGGTGCACCTGGCCGCCCGTCCCGGGGTGCTGACCGCTACGGAACTCGCCGGGGCGGTCGGCGGAACGGTCGGTCGGTTCTCGCCCTATGCGGTGTATCTCAGCGGCGGAGACCCGGGCCGACTGGCGCCGGTTCGTGATGCGAGCGCGCTGGTCCAGGATGAGGGCAGCCAATTGGTGGCCCGCGCGCTGGTGTCGGCCCCGTGCGTCGGCGAGGACGGCGGGCGCTGGCTCGACCTCTGCGCGGGTCCGGGCGGCAAGACCGCGTTGATCGCCGCGATCGCGGCGCAACGGGGCGCGACGGTGACCGCCGTGGAACCCAACTCCCGGCGGGCCGACATGGTTGAGCAGAACACTCGTGGTCTCACCGTCGAGGTGGTGCGGGCCGACGGCCGTGAAAGTCATTTGCCTGAGGGCGGTTTCGACCGGGTGCTGGTCGATGCACCCTGCACCGGACTCGGTGCGTTGCGTCGTCGTCCAGAAGCCCGGTGGCGGCGCACACCGTCTGACGTTCCGGCCTTGGGCAAGCTGCAGCGGGAGCTGCTTGCCTCCGCGATTCGGCTGACCCGCCCGGGTGGTGTGGTGCTCTATGCGACGTGTTCACCGCACCTGGCCGAGACCGTCGGTGTGGTTTCCGACGCGACGCGACGCCATCCGGTCACCGCGCTGGACGCCCGGGCACTGTTCGACCCCGCCGAGGACATCGGTGCCGGGCCCTTCGTGCAACTGTGGCCGCACAGACACGGCACGGATGCGATGTTCGCCGCCGTGCTCCGCAAGGACGGGTGAACGGCACCGGTTTCGCCGGGCCTTACAGTGGCTGCCATGGCAATACCGACCAGGCCGATGATCGCGCCGTCGATCCTGTCCGCGGACTTCGCCCGACTGGCCGACGAGGCCGCAGCGGTCAAAGGCGCGGACTGGTTACACGTCGACGTCATGGACGCGCACTTCGTGCCGAACCTGACCCTGGGCCTGCCGGTGGTGCAGAGCCTGTTGCAGGCAACCGACATCCCGATGGACTGCCACCTGATGATCGACGACCCGGACCGGTGGGCCCCCGCCTACGCCGAGGCCGGATCGCACAACGTGACCTTCCACGCCGAGGCCACCGACGATCCGGTCGCAGTGGCCCGCGATATCCGTGCCGCGGGCGCTAACGCCGGCCTGGCGGTCAAGCCTGGCACCGCACTGGAGCCGTACCTGGACATCCTCCGCGATTTCGACACTCTCCTGGTGATGTCCGTCGAGCCCGGGTTCGGCGGCCAGCGTTTCATCTCCGAGGTGCTGGCAAAGGTGGTCGCCGCACGCCGACTGGTCGACTCCGGGGAGTTGACGATCCTCATCGAGATCGACGGAGGTATCAACGCCGATACCATCGAGGCCGCCGCCGAAGCCGGAGTGGACTGTTTCGTGGCCGGGTCGGCGGTCTACGGCGCCGGGGATCCGGCCGTTGCTGTTGAGGCTCTGAGGCGCCAAGCCGGAGCCGCATCACCGCATCTTCGGGTATGACCACCGTCCCGGCGCAGACGGCTGCGGCCATGCGGTTGGCCGCTGAGCAAGCGGACGCGGTGAAGGGTTCCACCTATCCGAATCCGCCGGTGGGCGCGGTGATCCTGAGTTCCGGAGGGGATGTCGTCGGTGTCGGCGCAACCGCGCCGGCAGGGGGAGCTCACGCGGAG
>JAHZJY010000159.1 GCA_022600695.1 Actinomycetes bacterium
GCCGACCTGTAGTCAGTACGCGCTCGAAGCGGTGACCGAATACGGCGCGCTGCGGGGCGGGTGGCTGAGTATGGCCCGTCTGCTCAAGTGTGGTCCGTGGCACCGGGGCGGGTGGGATCCGATTCCACCGCGGTCTCCCGATGCCGGCGAAAGCTCACAATCGGAGGTCAACAGCGCCCATGTTTAATTGGTTCAGCCTGGACTACATCTATTACCCGGTATCGGGAATCATGTGGCTTTGGTACAAGCTCTTCGCTCTGGTTCTCGGGCCGAACAGTTTCTTCGCCTGGGCGCTGACGGTGATGTTTCTGGTGTTCAGCCTGCGAGCGCTGCTTTACAAGCCGTTCGTCCGACAGATCCGTACAACGCGGCAGATGCAGGAACTGCAGCCTCAGATCAAGGCGCTGCAGAAAAAGTACGGCAAGGACCGCCAGCGCATGGCGATGGAGATGCAGAAACTCCAGCGCGAGCACGGTTTCAATCCGGTGTTGGGATGTCTGCCGATGCTGGCACAGATCCCGGTGTTCCTGGGTCTCTACCACGTCCTGATGTCCTTCAACCGGACGCAGACGGGCTTCGGCAGGCTAGGGCTGTCCGTGGAGGAGAATCGGTCCCTCGGCAACTATTTCTTCAGCGCCGCCGATGTGGGCCACTTCCTCGATGCGAACTTGTTCGGGGCGCCCATCGGAGCTGCCATCACCCAGCAGCATGGTCTGGCCGCCTACACCGAATTCAGCCGACCGGCGGTGGCCGGGGTGGCGGTTCCTCTGATGATCCTGGCCGGTATCGCTACCTACTTCAACAGCCGCGCCTCTATCGCGCGGCAAAGCCCCGAGGCCGCAGCGAACCCGCAGACCGCGCTGATGAACAAGTTGGCGCTGTACGTTTTCCCGCTCGGTGTGGTGATCGGTGGTCCGTTCCTTCCGATCGCGATCATCATCTACTGGGTTTCGAACAACATCTGGACCTTCGGCCAGCAGCACATCGTCTTCGGCAAGATCGAGCGGGAAGAAGAAGAGAAGAAGGAAGAGGCGCTGGCGCGACGGTCGGCCAACGCGCCGGCCCCGGGGGCCAAGCCGACCAAGGGACGGAAAGCCGTCCCCGCCGTGGAGACAGCGGACGCCGCCCCAGCAGATGAGCCGGACGGGGAGACCGAGATACCCCCGACCGCGGAGGCGTCCAAACCCAAACCCGCCCACAACGGGCGCGGCGGCAACCAGCCCAGTCGGACGCCGCGGCCCGGTGCGCGCTCCAAGAAACGCAAACGTTGACCCATGACTGAACAGGAGAGGCGATGACCGAGACCGAGACCGAGACCCAAGCCGAGACCGGCACCCCGGAGGTCGGGGAGGCCGGGACCAAGGCCGGTAGAGGGGCGCGTCTGGAGGACCGCCTGGTGACCGAGGGCGAGATCGCGGGGGACTACCTCGAGGAGTTACTGGACCTGCTCGACTTCGATGGTGATATCGATCTTGATGTTGAAGGCGACCGGGCGATCGTCAGCATTGACGGCGGATCCGACCTGACGAAGTTGGTCGGTAAACGCGGGGAGGTGCTCGACGCGGTACAGGAGCTGACCCGGCTGGCGGTGCACCAGAAGACCGGGGAACGCAGCCGGCTCATGCTGGACATCGCGAACTGGCGGGGCCGCCGGCGAGATGAGCTGACGGCGTTGGGCGATAAGGTTGCTCGGCGGGTGCTGGACGGGGGGCAGCGCGAAGAGTTGGCCCCGATGACCCCGTTCGAGCGCAAGATCGTGCACGACGCGGTGGCCGCGGTTGACGGTGTCCACAGCGAAAGCGAGGGAGTCGAGCCGGCGCGCCGGGTGGTGGTCTTGAAGGACTGACCGCCGGCGAACGGAAGTTACAACCGTGTAGTTCGGTCGTTGCGAGAGGATGTTTCACGTGAAACATGCCGGCGCTCCGCCCGCACCACCGGTCGCCGCAGAGGTCTTCGGCGAGCGGTTGGAGACGATTCGCGCTTACGCTGAGCTCCTGGCCGGGCCCGGAGTGGAGCGGGGGCTCTTGGGGCCGCGAGAAGTGGAGCGGTTATGGGAGCGGCACATCCTCAACAGTGTGGCGGTCGGCGAGATCATCGAACCGGATGCCCGGGTGATCGATATCGGTAGCGGTGCCGGTTTGCCGGGGCTGCCGCTGGCCATCGCCCGGCCCGATCTGTCGGTGGTCCTTGTCGAACCGATGCAGCGGCGGACCGATTTCCTCGGCGAGGCGATCGCGGCGCTGCGGCTGCATGTCGAGGTGGTGCGCGGCCGGGCTGAAGAGCCAGCGGTGCTAACGGGCCTGAAGGGGGCGGACATCGTGACATCCCGGGCGGTTGCCGACCTGGAGAAGCTGGCCCGCTGGAGCTTCCCGCTGTTACGTATCGGCGGGCGGATGTTGGCCATCAAAGGCGCCCGCGCGGGCGAAGAGGTTGTCGAACGCCGCGGGGTGCTGGCAGCACTGGGGGCAACCGATGTCCAGGTTGTCGAGTGCGGCGCGGCGTATCTGGAGCCGCCGACCACTGTCGTCGTGGCGGCCCGTGCCCGGCTCGCAGCCTCGGCGAGTCGTATGCGAGCCGGCCGGCGGCGGCACCCGTCCGAGAGGGGAAGATCATGACCGATCCGGCCGATCCGGACAACGCGGATGTTTCACGTGAAACGTGGCCGAGCCCGGACGCGACCGACACCCCGATCGGGGCAGCGGCCGAGCGGGCAATGCAGGTTCTCCATACCGCCGCCGGACAACTTCCGCGCCCCAAGCGACGGCGGATCTTTACCGTCGCGAACCAGAAGGGCGGCGTAGGAAAGACCACCACGGCGGTTAACCTCGCGGCGGCGCTGGCGGTGCAGGGTCTCAAGACATTGGTGATCGACCTCGACCCCCAAGGCAATGCCAGCACGGCCCTCGGTATCTCGGACCGCCAAGCCGGCACCCCGTCGTCTTATGAAGTCCTGCTGGGGGAGATTCCGTTGCACGCGGCCACCCGCCAGAGCCCGCACAACGAGATGCTGTTCTGCGTTCCGGCGACGATCGACCTGGCGGGGGCGGAGATCGAGCTCGTCAGCATGGTGGCGCGGGAGAACCGGTTACGGACCGCGCTTGCGGAGTTGGACCAGCTGGACTTCGATTACGTGTTCATCGATTGCCCCCCGTCACTCGGCCTGCTCACCATCAACGCCCTGGTGGCCGCGCCCGAGGTGCTGATCCCGATCCAGTGCGAGTACTACGCGCTGGAGGGCGTCTCACAGCTGATGAGAAATATCGACATGGTCAAAGCTCATCTCAATCCCCAGTTGAGGGTCACCACCGTCATCCTGACGATGTACGACGGGCGTACCAAGCTGGCCGATCAAGTGGCATCCGAAGTCCGGCGATTCTTCGGCGACACGGTCCTGCGCACCGTTATCCCGCGCAGCGTTAAGGTGTCGGAGGCGCCCGGCTACAGCATGACGATCATCGATTACGATCCCGGCTCGCGGGGCGCCATGAGCTACTTGGACGCCAGTCGCGAACTGGCGCATCGCCCTGCAGGGAGGCAGAAGTAATGACACAGCGTCGCAAGGGGGGCCTGGGCCGCGGATTGGCATCACTGATCCCGACCAATCCGGCTGAGGGGGGACACCGGATGGGCGAGGCCGCGGCGGATGTCGTCATCGGCGGTCCCGAGGTGGCGGTGGCGGATGTCGGCGCCATCTATCGGGAGATCCCGCCGTCGGATATTGAGCCCAATCCGCGTCAACCGCGCCAGGTTTTCGACGAGGAGGCGCTGGCGGAGTTGATGCACTCCATCCGCGAGTTGGGGGTTATGCAGCCGATCGTGGTTCGCGAGTCCGGCGACGGGTCCGGTGGAGCTCCTTACCAACTGGTAATGGGGGAGCGACGGTGGCGGGCGGCTCAGCAGGTCGGATTGACGGCCATCCCGGCGATCGTTCGTCAGACCACCGATGACAATCTGCTTCGCGAAGCCCTCCTGGAGAACATCCACCGTGCCCAACTGAACCCGTTGGAAGAGGCGGCGGCTTACCAGCAGTTGCTGGACGAGTTCGAGGTCACTCACGAGGAACTGGCCGATCGCATTGGGCGGTCCCGGCCGGTCATCTCCAATATGATTCGGTTGCTGCGGCTACCCGTGGCAGTGCAGCGCAGGGTCGCGGCGGGTGTCCTCTCGGCCGGACATGCTCGGGCGCTGCTGGCCCTGGAAGCTGGTCCTGAAGCGCAGGAGGAACTAGCCACCCGGATCGTGGCCGAGGGCCTGTCGGTCCGGGCTACCGAGGAGACCGTCACCCTGGCAAACCGAGCAGGGTCTACGCCGGCCGGGCCGCAGCGGCGAAAGCCTATCCAGATGCCAGGGTTGCAGGATGTCGCCGAGCGGCTTTCGGGGACCTATGACACCAAGGTCACGGTCAGTCTGGGCAAGCGAAAAGGGAAGATCGTTGTCGAGTTCGGCTCTGTGGAGGATCTGCAGCGGATCGTGGGTTTGATGGACCCCTCGGCCGCGACATAGTCGGTACCAGCGACACCAGGTCGTTACGTCACTGTGACAATACGCAGATCCGGCATCCGGGTGGATCGGCGACTGACGTGAATCAGCCACGGGTACAACGGATTTCAGGAACACCCGGGCCGGCGGCCGGCGCGATACCGGATTCCGGGCGGAGATCGGCGGGTTCTCCTATTCTGGGAAGGCTGTGCGCGTCCGCGCTGCGGGAAAGCCGGGGAGATTAGTGTCCGTTCGTATCAGACCGCTGCGGCTCGCGGGATTCGAACAGTTGCCCAAGCACGCCCGTCAGTGTGTGTTCTGGGAGGTCGATCCGGAAACCCTGCGCGGGGATAGTCTGCCGGATCCGGAATTCGAGAAGGAGGCATGGCTGTCGATGGTCATGCTGGAGTGGGGATCTTGCGGACAAATCGCCAGCCCCGAGACCGCCGACGAAACCGACGATATCGACGAGCCGTGTATCGGCTACGTTCTCTACGCGCCGCCGGGGGCCGTGCCTCGGGCCCAACGGTTTCCCACCGGGCCGGTCAGCGCGGATGCGGTGCTCCTCACCTCGATGGGGGTCGAGCCGGATCAACCGGCGAGTTTGGCCACCATGCTGATCGGGCAGGTTGTCAGCGAGTTGGTCAAACGCGGTGTTCGTGCTCTGGAGGCCTTCGGCCGAACACCGGATGCTGTCGGCCTGCGGGACAACACAACCCTCGACCCGGAACTGACTCCGGCGATCGAGGCATTGGGGGACTGTTCGTTCGAGGTCTGCATGATCGACGCGGAATTTCTGCTTGATGTCGGGTTCACCGTTGTCGCCCCGCACCGCTATTTCCCGCGGCTGCGACTGGAACTCGACAAGGGGCTGGGATGGAAAGCGGAGGTCGAGGCCGCGCTGGAACGACTTCTGGACAGTGCCCAGTTACAGGAAGCCCAGTTACAGGAAGCCCAGTTGCAGGAGGCCCGGTGACAGGAACCGGTCGGCAGCGCGGCCGCCCGCCCCGGTTCCGGTAGGAGATCAGGCCGGCCGGCCCTGGTCCA
The DNA here is from genome assembly GCA_022600695.1 of Actinomycetes bacterium. Classification (GTDB taxonomy): domain Bacteria; phylum Actinomycetota; class Actinomycetes; order Mycobacteriales; family Mycobacteriaceae; genus Mycobacterium. Next base: position 5,527 of record JAHZJY010000159.1, read on the forward strand.
CGGATTGTTCGTGGGCCAGCAACTCGGCGAAGGTGAACGTGCCGGTGGGCCGATCGTTCTTCCCGAGCAGATAGAGTCGTTTTACCGCGGCCAGGATTCCCTCCGCGACGGCATCACGGCATTCCCGGGTCGCCAGCATGGACCTGTCGTTCGGATTGGTGATGTAGCCGACATCGACCTGGACCGTCGGCATCCGGGTCAGCCTGAGCAGGTCCCAGGTCCGTCCGTGCGGTCGGCAGTCGCGTAAGCCGGTGCGCGCCACGACTTCCCGCTGAAGGAAGTCAGCGAGATTACGCCCGATGGTGGACACCGACCCGTGCGCGCTGCCGAAGTAGAACGAGGCCACACCACTGGCTGTGGGGCTTGGCTGCTGCTCGAAACGCAGGCTGATCATCAGGTCGGCACCGACGGTGTTGGCCGTGGCGGCTCGTTCGGCATCGCTCGGGCTGTAGTCGACCGGCCTGGACAGGAACGTCTCCATACCGATCGCCGCCATCCGGCCCTCAAGCCGGCTGCCCAGATCCCACAGGATCTCGGCCTCGCTGATCGGTCCCTGTGGACCGTTGATGATCTGACCGGGGTCGCTCCCACCGCGGCCCGGGTCGATGATGATCCGCTTACCGGACAGTCGAGGCCCGGACCGCCGGACCTGTTCCTCTTCGCGGATGGCGTGCAGAGAACCGCCGGTGACGCGGGATCCGAGAAAGTACAAGGAGCGCAAGGTATCCGGTCCGCAGATTCCGTCTGGAGCCAGCCCGTACTCGCGCTGATAGGACATCAGACCGTTGTGCGTCTGCAGGCCGAAGTAGCCGTCCACCAGGGCCGTGTAGAAACCGAGATCCTGCAGGCGTGACTGAAGTGTCGCCACATCGTCGCCGTACATCGGGGCACCGAACTGGTGTGCCAGCGTGCGCGCTCCCAGCCGGTATGACGCCTCCCGCAGCGCGCGGTAAGTAGCCTCCCCGACGATTCCGTCCACCAACAGTCCGCGGCGCTGCTGGAACGCCCGCACCGCGTGGTCGAGTTCGGCGTCGAAGTGATTCAGTGCCACCTGCTTACCGGTGGTCAGGTCTGCATCGGGGTTGTCCAGCAACCCCAGAGCGCCGAGTGAGGTCCGGATTTCGACCACCGCACCGCCCCGGTCACCCTGCCGCAAGGTGTCGCCGGGTACGCCACCGTTGCGCCGCACAGCATCGCCGTGGCCGGGGCCGGGACTCGACATGACAAGGATTGTCTCAGAAGATCCATGGTTTCAGGAAACTGATCAGCCGCGCCCGCCGGTAACGAATTCGTCTCTGCCAGCGGTCCGGCGCCCCGACGCAGACGTCGGCTACAAAAGGTCGGCGAGTTCTCGCAGCAACGCGGGTTTGCTCTTCGCCCCGACGATGCGCTTCACCGGCTGGCCGCCCTTGAACAGAATCAGGGTCGGAATCGACACCACCTGGAAATCGCGCGCTGTCCCGGGGTTCGCGTCGACGTCGACTTTCGCGACGGTCAGCGACCCGGCCTTCTCTTCGGCGATTTCCTCCAGGACAGGGGCCACCATGCGGCACGGGCCGCACCAGGCGGCCCAGAAATCCACCAGGACCGGTGTGGTGCTGGCCAGCACCGTTTCGGCGAAACTGGCGTCAGAGACGGCGACTGTGCTCATTGCTGGGCTCCGATCATGTTGGCGGTGTCTACATCGTGGGCCTCGGCCAGCCAGCGCTCGGCGTCCATGGCCGCCGCGCATCCGCTGCCGGCGGCGGTGATGGCTTGCCGGTAGGTGTGGTCGACCAGGTCACCGGCGGCGAACACCCCCGGCAGTGAGGTGGCCGTGCTGCCCTTCTCAACCAGCACGTACCCTTCCGCATCGACGTCGACCGCACCCCGCACCAGTTCGGATCGAGGGTCGTGGCCGATGGCGATGAACACCCCGGTGACGGCCAGGGTGGATTCCACGCCGGTGACGGTATTGCGGACCTGCAGTCCGGTCACGGTGCTCTCGCCCTCGACCGCCAGCACCGCGGTGTTGGTGACGAACGTGATCTTCTCGTTACTGCGGGCACGTTCCAGCATGATCTTGGAGGCTCGGAACTCATCGCGCCGGTGCACGAGTGTGACGCTGCGGGCGAACCGGGTCAGGAAGGTCGCCTCTTCCATCGCCGAGTCGCCCCCGCCGATCACGGCGATGTCCTGCCCCTTGAAGAAGAACCCGTCACAGGTCGCGCAGGAGCTCACACCGCGTCCCAGAAGTTGCTGCTCCCCGGGCACCCCGAGATACCGCGGGGCCGCGCCCATGGCCAGGATCACCGACCTGGCGCGGTGGGTCTCACCTTCGGCGGTGACGACCTCCTTGACCGGTCCGGCCAGCGACACCGACTCGACATCCTCCATCCGCAGGTCCGAACCGAAGCGCATCGCCTGTTCGCGCATTTCGTCCATCAGCTCCGGGCCGGTGATTCCGGATCGGAAGCCGGGATAGTTCTCCACCTCGGTGGTGGTCATCAGCGCGCCGCCGAACGAGGTGCCCTCGAAGACCAGCGGTTGTAGTTCCGCGCGCGCGGTGTAAATGGCCGCGGTGTAGCCGGCCGGTCCGGAGCCGATGACGATCACGTCGTTCACGGGGGTTTGGTCAGCCATATCGGCCTTTCTGCGCAGGGGGCTTTCCACGTCGAACACCAGGGTAGGCGGGTGTGTTCCCGTCGGCACACCAAGGGGCTGCGGGCCGGGTCCCGTCAAGGTGGCAACACCGCTGTGTCCACTGCGGCACCGGTCGCCGGCGCCACCGTGATCGACTGAGCGCTGCTCGGGGTGCTGGTGGACGGGCCGAGGGTGGCCAGGCAGGCGGCGGCCCCCAGACCCATCGCGGTGAGCGCCGCGGCCGCGCCGAGCACGCCGGCGACCAGTCGGCGGGGGGCGGGAGCAGGGCGGGCGGAGTGGGCCGGGCGACGGCGTGCCGCGGCATCGTTCACGGTGTGCCCGGCCGGTCGGTTGTCCACCCGGACCAGTCTGCCGGTTCAGACCGGGACCGGGGAGCCCAGCAGCACCGCCAGTCGCGCCCGGGCGCGCGCACGGCGGCTCTTGACGGTTCCCTCCGCGATGTCGAGCAGTGCCGCGGCCTCGGCCACCGAATAGCCGTGCATATCCACCGCGACGACCGCGGCCCGTTGCGCGGCGGGCAGTTGTAACAGCGCCTGCCGGACCACGATCGCCGTTTCCACCTCGCCGGTCCGGTCGCAGACCGTGACGATGGCATCGTCTGCGAGCGGTGTCGTCGGCCGGATCATTGCGCGGCGCAGCCGGTCCCGGCAGGCGTTCATGACGATCCGGTGAAGCCAGCTGCCCACCGCCGCGTCGTTGCGGAAGGATCCTGCCCCGCGGTGGGCCGAGAGCATGGCTTCCTGGACGGCGTCGTCAGCGTCCTCGATGGTCTGGCTGCGTCGCCGGGCGAGGCGGTACAGCTGGGTACGATGCCGCCCGAACAGTTCCGCGAAGGCGAAGCGGTCCCCGGCGATGTGGGCATTGAGAAGGTCGGCGTCGGTGCGGACGGAGGTGCCGTCGGCGGCGGTGCGGGACACATCGCGGACGTTAGCCAGCCGAACGCCGGCCGGCACTTCACCCGCAGGGTCAGGAGGCCGCCCGGACGCTGATCTCCGAGACGTCGGTGCGGCTCTCGCCCCCGGTCTGGCCCATCGTGGATATCCACACCAGCAGATAGGAGGTGGGTTCCGAGCCGGGCACCGCAATGGTGTTGCTGCCGGGCTCGAGCAGGGTGGGCCCGGTCAGCAGGGTGGTGTCGTCGAGACTGTCCGGGCTGGACGATGCGGCCGAGCGGATCTGCACCTCGGTACCGGTGCTGGA
>JAHZJY010000160.1 GCA_022600695.1 Actinomycetes bacterium
CGGCAAGATGACGCTCGCCGTTCGGCTGGGCGACGGGCGGACCAGGGTGCTGTATCAGCTGCTGGTGGCTGTCCCGGCCGTGCTGACAGTGGTCCTGATGGCAGCCACACCATGGTGCGCGATCGGCTTCATCGCGGTCCCGCTGGGGCTGCGGGCGGCGGCGCCGGTACGCGGCGCCAAAGGCGGCGGTCAGTTGATCCCGGTGCTCCGCGACACCGGCCTGGCAATGCTGGTCTGGGCGATCGCGGTGGCCGCCGCACTGGCGTTCACCGGCTGAGCCGCTACTCCGTGCGGTCCCCGGATTTTTCCGGCGGCTCATCACCGCGCAGCCGCGCCTGTAGCTGCGCGCGGTCGCGGCGGCGTCGCTCGTCGACCTCGGCGATGCCCGCGGTGGCGCGCCGGCGCAGCGGGCCCAACAGCCACATCCCGACCGGCAGGGACAGCACGATGGCGAACAGCATCGCCACCACGATCGGAATCTCGACGTTGATCACCCGCGCCACGACAACGATGACTCCGGTCAGCGCGCCGACGATGAGGAGTCGCGCCAGCGTGTAGACAGCGACATCACGCACCATGCGGCCGCCGGAGCCGCCCGTCTGATTGTCCGTCACGGCACCAACCCTACCGACGCGCGTATATTCGGACCAAGGAGGTTTTCGGCGTGGTTTACCTGCTGCTCATCCTGGCTCTTGCGGCCATCGGCTATACCGTGTTCCGGGTTGTCCGGGCGAATACCGAACGGCCCGCCACCCGGGTCATCGGTCCTGACGACGACCCCGACTTCCTGTGGAAACTCGGTCGCGGGGACAACAAACCCCGCTGAGACCGTTCCGGGCGATCGGAGTCCGGCTCGATCAGACGCCCGCGTACGAGTGCAACCCCACCGTCACCAGGTTGATGAAGAACAGGTTGAACACCATCGCCGCCAGTCCGGCGACGTTGATCCACGCCGCCTTCTTATCCCGCCAGCCCGCCGTCGACCGGGCGTGCAGATACGCCGCGTAGATCACCCAGGCGATGAACGACACCGTCTCCTTGGGGTCCCAGCCCCAATAACGGCCCCAGGCCTCCTCAGCCCAGATGGCGCCGAAGATGACCCCGAAGCCGAATACCGGGAAAGCGAACACCGTGGTGCGGTAGGCGATCCGGTCCAGGGTCCGGGCATCGGGAAGCTGGGCGGTGATCCGGGCCAGGATGCCTGCCGAGGCACCGGATACAGCGTCCGGCGCACCGTACTTCGACATCTTCAGCAGGAACAGCAGGCTGGCCACACCGGCGACCAGGAACACCCCCGAGCCGAGGCTGACCACCGAAACGTGGATGGGCAGCCAGTAGGACTGCAGCGCGGGCATCACCGGTGCGGCGTGGGTGTAGAGCCATTTGCCCGATACCGTCAGCAGGACCAGCACCGGCACCAGGACGAATACCCACAGCGCGCGGTATTGCGGTTTGCGCAGTACCACTGCCGCGGCGACCAGGCCGCAGAAGCTGGTCAGGTTGATGAACTCGTACATATTGCCCCACGGCGCCCGTGAGGTGGCCATCCCGCGCAGCACAATGCAGGCGAACAGCAGCGCGGTGCCGAGGTAGACCAGGTTCAGCCCGGCCTGACCGGCGCGTTCGGACAGCGGAATCGCCGGTTCGGCCGGCACCACGCCGGGCCGGTCGGTTGCCCCGCCCGAGATCACCGGCCCGGCCGCGACGAGTTCACGCTCCTCGACCCGGCGGACCCGGCTGGAGGCCAAGTCGACCGCGAGCAGCAGCATCGCCAGCACCAAGACCACAACCGATCCGGTGAATGCCCAGTCCGAGTACCGGGACAGGTCGATGTCGATGTCGGTATTCATGAAGCCTCCGTCAGGAACCGCCGGCGGAGCTTGTCGAACTCACCGCCCCACCCGGAGTTGTCGGTGCGCGCCAGACCGCCCATCTCAACTCTAACCGTATCCGGCGTGGACCTTATCCCCGAGTCGCTGCGCTCCTGCCCGCCGGACCTCATCCCCGAGTCGCTGCGCTCCTGCCCGCCGGACGGCGTGATGCGGACCCATACCCGGCGTCGGCGCACGATCAACGAGACCATCAACCCGGCCATCATCGTCATCGAGGACACCAAGACCCACAGCTGCCCCGGATCATGCGAAACCTGGAGGTTCACGAACGGGGTGGCGCCGTCGAAGCGCACCACGGTGCCATCGTCCAGCCGTGACTCCTGACCGACGTCGAGGTTGACCCGTTCGAGTTTCGTCAGCCTTTTCTGCTCGATGAGGCGGTGGTCGAGGGAGAACAGCGACTGCGGCCGGCCGGTGTCCAATCCCGCGTCGCCCCGGTAGATGTCAATCGCGACCGCGGGGTCGTTCATCGCCGGAAATCTCGAGGAGAGCAGCTTGCCGTCCATCTGCTGGGTCGGTGCGAACAGACCGGTGATGGCGATCTGATGCTTGCGCCGCTCGTCGGCCGAGTACAAACCGGCCGGCGGGTCGAAGCGCAGCGTGCCCGATGACAGCAGACTCTGTGGATCGTCCGGCTGGAACTGCAGGGTCTGAGTACGTTCCTGCCCGTCCGGGAAGGTCACGGTGAAGGTCGGGGCATAGCCGTGACCCTGTAGGTAGACCCGGTCGCCGCCGACCCGCAGCGGATGGTTGACCTCCAGCCGATACGCCCGCCAGGTGCCGGTCTGCAGGTCCGGGCCGGCCTGATAGTCGATATTCGAGGCGAACGATGTGGCCTGCCCCGTCTCCAGATAACTGGCCTGGAAATCGTTGACCCGGATGCACATCGGGTACAGCCCGGTGCCGTCGACATTGTTGCCGGCCCGGAATGAGTCATAGGCCGCCGGTGAGGCGGAGCAGAACCCGGGACCGCCGTTGGCGATGACGATGACGTTGCCCTCGTAGCCGAACAACTTGCCGACCGCGACGGCGGCCAGCAGGCCCAGCAGCGAGAAATGGAAGACGATATTGCCGAACTCGCGCAGATAGCCCTTCTCCGCGGATATCTCGATGACCCCGCCGTCGGTGCGATTGACCCGCCGCCAGCCGCGCAACTGCTGCGACACCCGGGCGGCGACCTGCTCGGCGGAGCCGCCGACGGTCGCTTCGGCGTGCTCGGGCAGCCGGCTGAGGTTGCGGGGGGCCGGCACCGGACTGGCGCGCAGGCTGCGCAGGTGCTCCAGAATCCGCGGAGTCAGACAACCCACCAACGAGACGAACAGCAACACGTAGATGGCGGTGAACCAGAAACTGGAGAACACGTCGAACAGTTGCAGCCGGTCCAGCCATGGTCCGAGGGTCGGATGCTGGCCCAGGTACTGCGCCACCTTGGACTCGTTGAGGCTGCGCTGCGGCAGCAGGGCGCCGGGCACCGCACCCAGTGCCAGCAGGAACAGCAGAACCAACGCGGTGCCCATGGAGGTCAGGGACCGCCACCCCCTCAGCGCGAGCAGACGCAAAAGCCCCGCACGCCTCGGCGTGTCGGGGGCTTTTGCGTCTGCTCGCGCCTGGGTCACGGTCATATGGGCAGCCTCACATCGCTGACCAGGCTATCGCGGACCCAGGAGATGAACTCGTTCCAGAGGCCGGTCAGCAGCGCAACCCCGACACCGATGAGCAGAATGCCACCGAAGACCTGGATGGCCCGGGTATGACGGCGCAACCAGCCGAATGCGCCGACCGCCCAGCCGGATCCGAGCGCCAGCAAAACGAACGGGACGCCCAGCCCGAGACAGTAGGCGATCACCAGGACCACCCCGCGTGCCACGCTGGCCCCGTCGGTGGCCGAGGCCACGGCGATGACGCCGGTCAGCGTCGGGCCCAGGCATGGCGTCCAGCCGAGCCCGAACACCGCACCGAGCAGTGGGGCGCCGGCCAGCCCGGCCAGCAGCCGCGGGGTGAACCGGACCTGACGCTGCAGCGCCGGGATGTAACCGATGAACACCAACCCCATGACGATGGTGACCACGCCACCGATGCGTTGCAGTACCAGTTGGTTGGTGATCAACGTGGTGGTCATGCCGAGCACGGCGACGGTGCCGAGCACGAACACCGTGGTGAATCCGGCGACGAAGAGGACCGCCGAACCGACCACCCGCCAGCGCCGCGAGGCCGCCCCGGTGTCATCGACGCCGACCACCGTCGCCAGATAGGACATATAGCCGGGTACCAACGGCACCACACAGGGCGAGGCGAAGGACACCAGCCCCGCGAGAACACAGAGACCCAGCGCAACGACCAGGGGACCGGCTGCGGCGGTCTCCGCCAGTCCGGTCACGATGCCCCCGGGGCCGGTTCGGCGGCCAGCCGTTGCACCGTCGGGAGCAGGTCCTCGGCGAGCAGTTCACGCAGGTATACCGCGGCCACCCGGTGCTCACGGTCGAGAACCACGGTCGACGGGATCACCGTTGCGGGATATCTGCCGCCGAAGGCGATCATGGTGCGCATGGCCGGATCGTAGATCGAGGGAAACGTGATGCCGCGGTCGGCGATGAAATCACGCGGTGCATCGATGTCGTGGTCGCGGACGTCGATTCCCAGGAAGGCGACGCCCTCGTCGCGGGTGTCGTCGTAGACCTTCTGCAACTCGGTGATCTCCGCCCGGCACGGCCCGCACCACTGACCCCAGAAGTTGATCACCACCACCTTGCCGGCGAAGTCGTCGAGCGAGATCGTCCGCGACGTGTCCATCAGGTCGGGCCCGGACAGCGGTCCGGGGGCACCCCGGGAGGACGGCGGGTCGTAGGCGATATCGGTTTTGCCGCCCGGTGCCACGAACTCGAAGGTGCCGCCCTGGGCGACGGCGTCATCGCCGGTCGCGCAGCCGGCCAGCGCGGCGGCCGCGACGACGACGGTCACCAGCAGTCGCCTCACCGGCCGGCGAGCTCCGCGTATCCCCACCCGGCATAGCCCTGCCCGCCACCCGCGGGTTCCCCACCCTCACCGGTGAAGTAGAACGACGTCACCGAGGCGAGGTTACACATTCTTCTGGTCGGGAAGTGATGCAGCGGTTGGGAATTCATCGCCCGGCGCAGGGTTTCGACGGGCAGCTGATGACTGACACACACCGCCTCGTGACCGGCGGCCGCAAGCCGTGCCCGTTGCACCGCGGCCTTCATCCGCTCGGCGATCTCGTCATACGGCTCCCCCCACGACGGTGTTCGCGGGTTGCGCAGATACCACCAATTGCGCGGGTCCCGCAGCGCACCGTCGCCGGGGGAGACTCGGTGTCCCTGAAAGACATTGTGCGACTCGATCAGCGACTCGTCGACTTCGACCGGCAAGTCGTGTGCCGCGGCGATCGGGGCGGCCGTCTCCTGGGCCCGTTCCAGCGGCGAGGCCACGACGTAGACGATGTCCCGCTGGGCGAGCCAGGCGGCGACGGCCGCAGCCTGTGCGCGGCCGCGCTCGGAAAGGTGGTAGTCCGGCAGTCGGCCGTAGAGCACGCCTTCGGGGTTGTGTACTTCACCGTGCCGCATCACGTGGACGATGGTCCGGCCGCCCGCGGTCATGCCGGGCTCGCCTCCGCAGCGGCGCGGGCGGCCGCGGGCAGTGCCGCGGCGATCCGGTCGAACGCGTCCTCGTCGAGTGCCGCGGAAACGAACCAGGCCTCGAAGGCGCTGGGCGGGGCGTAGACGCCGGCGTCGAGCAGAGCATGGAAGAACGGCGGGAACCGGAAGGTCTCGCTGGCCCGCGCCGAGGCGAAGTCGGTCACCGGCGCCTCGGTGAAGAACACCGAGAGGAAGTTGCCGGCCCGGGCGACCCGGTGGGCCACTCCGGCGCCGGTGAGCGCCTCGGCGAGTAGCCCGGCCAGCCGATCGGCGGCCGCATCCAGGGCGGCGTACACCGCGTCGTCGGCATGCCGCAGGGTGGCCAGGCCGGCGGCGACCGCCACCGGGTTACCCGACAGGGTGCCGGCCTGATAGACCGGCCCCTGCGGGGCCAGTCGGTCCATCACCTCGGTGCGGCCGCCGAACGCGGCGGCGGGGAGCCCGCCGCTCATCACCTGGCCGAAGGTGAACAGGTCGGCGTCGACGGGATCGACGCCGTACCAGCCGGATCTGCTGATCCGGAAACCGGTCATCACCTCATCCACGATGAGCAGCGCCCCATGCGCGGCGGTGATTCTGCGCAACGCGGCGTTGTAGCCCGGAAGCGGCGCGACGGCACCCATATTGCCGGGGGCGGCTTCGGTGATGACCGCGGCGATATCGTCGCCGAACCGGGCGAAGGACTCTTCCACTGCCGCAATATCGTTGTACGGCAACACGATCGTGTCCGCGGCGGTGGCGCCGGTGACCCCCGGCGAGGACGGCAGGCCGAGGGTGGCCACCCCGGATCCGGCGTCGGCCAGCAAGGCGTCGACATGTCCGTGGTAGCAGCCGGAGAACTTGACGACCTTCGGACGGCCGGTGAAGCCGCGGGCAAGTCGTACCGCGCTCATGGTGGCCTCGGTGCCGGAGTTGACCAACCGGACCCGCTGGACCGGATCGACGCGGGCGATGATCTCGGCCGCCAACTCCGTCTCGCGGGACGTCGGGGCGCCGAAGGACAGCCCGTCGGCCGCTACGCGCTGTACCGCCTCGACGACCGCGGGATGGGCGTGGCCGAGGATCATCGGCCCCCACGAGCAGATCAGATCGACGTAGGTGTTGCCGTCGGCGTCGGTCAACCGACAGCCCTTCGCCGAGGCCATGTAGCGCGGTGTGCCGCCGACGGCGCTGAACGCCCGCACCGGCGAGTTCACCCCGCCGGGGATCACGGCGCAGGCCTCGGCGAACAGTCTGGCCGAGGCGGTCGTGGCCGCTGCCTGCTCGGTGCTGCTCATCCCACCAGTGTTCCAGCCGCGCCAACGCCCGGTCAGTTCGCGTACCCCCATGTCATTGTTCCGATCGGATTTCCGGCCCGATCCCGACCGGCGGGCGGGTTCGCTCTCACACCGGTATCAGCTTGAAGACCGGATGGTCGGCGGCATCCGGGAGGCTGGCGAAGTAGCCCTCCACGGTTTTACCGGCCTTGTCGCGATAGGCCCGCAAAATCGGCGGCCGGTCCCCCAGTGGCACCTCGGCGGCGGTGAAACGCACCCCCGTCCCCCGGCCGCCGAGGCTGACCGCGGGGTCGACGCGGACGTTCTTGACCCAGTCGGACTCTCCCCGGGTGGACACCAGGTAGCGGTTCCCGTCGACCTCGACGGCGATTACCGGAATCCGTTGCAGTCTGCCGCTGCTACGGCCGGTGAGGGTGAGTGTCTCCGTCCCCGCGATCCCGGTGGCCATCGCGATCCTGTTGAAGATCCGGACGGTGAACCAGGGGGGTTTGAGGTATGCCATGGGCCAGATTCTGCTGGTCGGCCGCCGGTCGGCGCAATCACGCGGTGTGCAACGCCACCGGCAGGCTGGGCAGGAAGTGCCGGGCGGCGAACACCCGGATGTCGTCCGCCGTTTCGAGCGGGTCGGCGCTCGGCAGCAGCAGTGCCATCATCGCGTAGCGCCAGGTGTCGTCGGCGAGTTCGGTGACGGCCCGACGACCGACCCGGTCGGCGAAACCCGGCGGGAAGATGGCCCGCAGCGCCTGTTCGATGCGGATGACCGCCGCCCGGTAGTGCCGGCGCGCCAGCTCGAGAGCCAGCGCGGGTTCGTCGGTGATCATCCGGCTGAGCACCCGGTGCCGGCGGCTGAGCAGGATCGCCGAGGTGAACGCCTCGACGTAGTAGTTGAGTTGCGGGTCATTCGATCGCGGCCGCGACTGCTTGAGCTCATCGGCGATATCGGCGAACAGCCGGGCGTTCTCCCGGTCCATCACCGCGGCGATCAGCTCATCGCGGTTGGCGAAGCGCCGGTAGATCGTGGTCCGGCTCACTCCGGCGCGCCGTGCGACATCGCCGAGGGTCACCTTCCGGATGCCGTGCCGGTCGAATTCGACAAGCGCGGCATCGAGGATCGTCGATTCCGCCGGATCAGCCATACCGGGCGAAACCCTCCCTGGCGTAGGGGACGTAGCGGTACTTCATCGGCACCCGGTCCCACAGCCGGTTCGCCGTCCGACTGCGGCACATCGCGGCGAACCGCTGATACCGCCGCTCCCGGCGGTCATCCCACGGCAGTCCCAGGATGGACCGGGTCGTCGGCGGCATACCGCCGGTGGTGAGGAAGGCGGCCAGCGGATTGAAAACCGGTGCCACAAGTTTCCAGAGCAGCGGCGGGACACCCTTCGGTCGCGGGAAACCCTTGGTGACGTACCCGATGCCGTACCGGGCGCTGCGATGCGCGACGAGCACGTCGCTGATCATGTGATCCCAGTAGCGCTCGAATGCGGCGTAGTCCGCCGGCATCGGGCGATCACTGACTCCATAGCGCCGGTACCAGGTTTTGGACTCCGCGTACATCTGCTCCTTCTCGGCACGGGAGAGCCTCTTGACGAACGTGTCGGTGAAGTAGAGCACCTGATCGAAGAAGGTGGCGTGCGCCCAGAAGTAGGTCTCGGGATCGAGCGCGTGGTAGCGGCCGCCACCGAACTCCGCCGGCAGTTCGCCCTTGATATCGGTGTGGAAAGCGCGCACCTGCGGGCCGGCGTTGTCGTTCTCGCTGCCGTAGACGGTCCGGTAGATCGGGGGCAGCGAACGCCGGATCCGGGCGGCGGTGTCGGCGAAGAACACCGAATGGTCGACGACGCCCTGACCGAGTTCGGCCAGCATGTTCTGCAACACCGCGGGCCGGGGGCCGATCAGCGCGATCCGGCGGTCGCCGAAGTACCGCCAGACCAGCGAATCCGGGCCCAGCGGCGCGGCGTCAGGGGCAGTCGTGCGGGTGACGTCCGGAGTCCCGGCCTGCTCAGCCATGTGCAACAGTGTTACAGATTTCGTACTGTGTATCATCGCGGGGGTCCACTACCCGCACGCCCCGGCGGGCGCTGCGCGTGTGGCTGTGGGTGGGCGGGTTTTACCGTCGGGGGCCCGCGGGATCGGCGCGGATCAGCGGAACCGCTTGAGCCGGAGGCTGTTCCCCACCACCAGGACCGACGATATCGCCATCGCCGCCCCGGCGATCATCGGATTGAGCAGGCCCAGCGCGGCCAGCGGGATCGCGGCGGCGTTGTACCCGAAAGCCCAGAACAGGTTCTGTTTGATCGTCCGCAGCGTCCGCGACGACAGCCGCAGCGCGGTCGGGACGGTGCGCAGGTCGCCGCGCACCAGGGTGATGTCCCCGGCCTCGATCGCGGCATCGGTCCCGGTACCCATCGCCATGCCGATATCGGCGGTGGCCAGCGCAACCGAGTCGTTGACCCCGTCGCCCACCATCGCGACCCGCCTGCCGCGGGCCCGCAGTCCGGACACGACATCGGCTTTCTGCGACGGCAGCACCCCGCCGATCACATCCTCGCGGGCGATACCCACCTCGGCGGCAACCCGGGCCGCGACCGCCTGGTTGTCACCGGTGAGCAGCATCGGGGTGATGCCCATCGACCTCAGTTCGGCGATCGCCTCCGCGCTGGTCGGCTTGACGGTGTCGACCAGGCGGATCACCCCGCGCTCGCGGCCGTCCCAGCTGACCGCCACGGTGGTGCGGCCGTCGCTGTCGGACGCCCGGGCCACCCCGACCGCCACACCGTCGACCACGCCGCGCACCCCGGTACCGGGGTCATTGGCGAAGTCGGTGACCGGTGCGACGGTCAACCCGCGCTCGCGGGCGGCAGAAACGATCGCAGCCGCCACCGGGTGCTCGGAGGCCGCCTCGACGGCGGCCGCCCGCGCGAGAACGTCGCCACCATCCCGGCCGGCCTTCGCCCCCGGGACCGTTTCCACAGCCGAGACCCGCATCACGCCGGTCGTCACGGTGCCGGTCTTGTCCAGTACGACGGTGTCGATCCCACGGACCGTCTCGAGCACCCGGGGTTCCTTGATCAGCACCCCGAGTTGGGCTCCCCGGCCGGTGCCGACCAGGATCGCCGTCGGCGTGGCCAGTCCCAATGCGCACGGGCAGGCGATGATCAGCACGGCGACGGCTGCGGTGAACGCCGCTGCGACCGAATGCCCGGTCAGCAGCCACCCCGCCAGCGTCACCGCCGCGATGACCAGGACCACCGGGACGAATACCGCCGAGACCCGGTCGGCGAGCCGCTGAATGGCGGCCTTGCCGCCCTGTGCGTCGGCAACCATCCGGGCCATCCGCGCCAACTGGGTGTCGGCGCCAACCTTGCCGGCCCGCACCAGAATCCGGCCGTAGGTGTTGACCGCACCGCCGAGCACGTCGTCGCCCGCGCGGACGTCGGCCGGTACCGACTCACCGGTCATCGCCGAGGTGTCCAGGGCGGACGCCCCCTCCACCACGACCCCGTCGGTGGCGACCCGTTCGCCCGGACGCACCACAACCACGTCGCCCACCGAAAGCTCGCCGGCCGGGATCCGGACCTCCGCACCGTCGCGCAGCACGGTGGCGTCCTTGGCGCCCATGGACAGCAGCGCTCGCAACGCCGAACCGGCCGACCGCTTGGCTTTGGCCTCCGCGTACCGGCCGAACAGCAGGAAGACGGTGACCGCGGCGGCCACCTCGAAGTACACGTGTGACCCGGTTCCGGTGAGCAACACGGCCGCTGACCACAGATAGGCGGCGAGCGTGCCCAGTGACACCAGGGTGTCCATGGTCGCCGAACCGTGCCGGGCACTGTTCAGCGCGGCTTTGTGGAACGGGTATCCGCCCCAGACGACGATGGGCGTGGTCAGTACCAGCACCAGCCACTGCCAACCCGGGAACTGCCAGGCCATCACCATCGACAACAGCACCGCCGGGACGGCCAGCACCGCCGAGCCGATCAGTCGGGATCGCAGTTGCGTATCCGGAAGGTCGTGGCCGAGGTGCTCCCCCCGGGCCCCGTGGTGCGCAGTCTCGGCGTGGTCGATCACCGCGGCGCGGTAGCCGGTGGACTCCACGGCGTGCAGCAGATCCCCGGAGGTGACATCGGGGCCGTGCTCGACGTGGGCCTGCTCCACCGCGAAGTTCACCGAGGCCGCTACGCCATCGAGCTTGTTGAGGCTGCGTTCGACCTTGGCCGCGCAGGAGGCGCAACTCATCCCCGTGAGTCTCAGATCGGTCGCTCTCAAGTCGGTTGTGGTCATAACCCGACCATACCCCTAGGGGGTATAGGTATCAAGGGCCGCCGGTGGGCGACCGCGACACAGCCCGGTCACCCCCAGCACCGCCAGCACCCCGGCGGTCGTCGCCAACAACCAGGCCAGGACCATCAGCGGCGGGTCGTAGACCGCAGAGACGGTGGCGGGTTGACCGTCGGTGATCGGCGGTACGTCGACCAGGGTCCGGACACCGGCCCAGCACAAGCCCGCGCCGACACCCGCCGACAGGGCCAACAGCAGATACACCAGATACCTGCGGTGTTTCACCGCGACTCCACTAGCCGGGTGAGCGCGGCCCGCAGACTCTCGTGGTCCCGGGCCCAGGCCTGGGCGAAGCTGCCATTGGCGAACTTGATCCCGACCGGGGTGCGTCCCCGCGGTACGCCGTTGATCTCGCCGAGCGTGCGGGACGTCTGCCATTTCTCCAGTGGCCCGGTGGAACTGACCCCGAGGGCGCGGCCCTGCCATTTGTCCATCAGACCCGCGGTCCGGACGGTGTGATCGGGATCCGGGTACACGGCCACGATCTTGTCCACCGCCACCGCCTCGGTGCCCTCACGCAGTGTGTCGGCGGTCAGTTCCACACTGGTGTGGGTGCGCGCGGCCTTGATCTGCAGTGCCATGAACCCACCCACCATCGCCAGAAAGAGCAGTGGGACGAATACCGGGAACCCGAGGCCGGCGCGATACTGAACGAAGACCATGATCAGCGCGGCCACCGGACCGGCCAGCACCCAGTACCAACTGGCGCCGCTCTCGAAGAACAACGGTTGCTCCCGGTCATCCATCGGCAGTTCGCCCTTCGGCCTCACGTCATCCATCGGCATAACGCCCCGGAACGGCGGTGCGGCCCAGCATCAGCGTTCCGACGATGATCGGCAGCAGGCTCAGCAAGGCCAGGATGTGGGTGCCGGCCAGCACCGAGGCCACCGCGACGATGACGACGATCGCCATGCCCAGGGCGATGACCGCCCGCCGGAACCGGGGGTCGGGACCACGGGCCCGCACCGCCAGCGCGATCAACCCGGCGGCGGCGATACAGAACAGCACCCCGGCGCTGCGGTGGAGTAGGGCGTAGTCGCGCACGGCCTGATCGGACACCGTGGCGGGGGCGGCCTGACGCAGCGCGTCGAAACTCATCGTGGCCGCCATCAACCCGCCCAGCATGAGCATCACCCCGCCGACCACCAGCAACCAGAACGCGACACCGGGACCGGCCGGTCGGGCATCGTGCGCTGTCATCTTCCGATCAGCCTAGGTCAGCGGGTGAAGAACCGGGTCGAGTCCGGCCGGTGCAGCGCGAAGATACCGCCACCGACCAGCACACACCCCACGATGCCGGTGACCGCGTAGACCACCGCGGCCACCGGTGGTCGCGGAGTCCCGAACAGGCTCATCATGGTGTAGACGGTGGTCGCGATCCCGCCGGCGGTCAGCACCGTGCGGATCCAGCGGTGGCCGGACCTCAGCAGCAGCAGAAAGGTCAAGACCACGCCGCCGATGACGAGGATCAGCACCGCGGTGGTGGTGAAGATCAGGAACGAGTCGGCGGCCGCGGCCGCCGCATAGGCGTCGACCAGTTGCCCGATCAGCAACAGTGGCAGCGCGGCCATCCACAGCCAGAAACCGGTATCGACGTCGGCCGGCCGCGACGGCAGTCCGGTCGGCTGCGGCTCGGTCATGACAGCCATCCCGCCGCGTCGGCGGCCCAGTAGGTCAGCACGATATCCGCGCCGGCGCGGCGGATGGCGGTCAACGACTCCAGCGCGGCGGCGCGGCCGTCCACCCAGCCGTTGGCAGCCGCGGCGGTGATCATCGCGTACTCCCCCGACACCTGATAGGCGGCCACCGGAACCGGTGAGATCTCCGCGGCCGCGGCCACGACGTCGAGATAGGCCATCGCGGGTTTCACCATGACGATATCGGCACCTTCCTCCACATCCAGCGTTATCTCCCGCAGCGCCTCGCGAGCGTTACCGCCGTCCTGCTGATACGTCCGGCGATCACCGACCAGGCTGGAAGCCACCGCCTCGCGGAACGGACCGTAGAACGACGAGGCGAACTTCGCGGCATAGGCCAGGATCGCCACGCCGGCGAACCCGGCGTCGTCGAGCCCGTCCCGGATGGCGGCCACCTGACCGTCCATCATCCCGCTCGGGCCGACCACCCCCGCACCGGCCTGTGCCTGTGCGACAGCAAGTTTCACGTACTGGGCATTGGTCGCGTCATTGTCGATCCGGCCCGCCGCGTCGACGATCCCGCAGTGTCCGTGGTCGGTGAACTCGTCCAGACAGGTGTCGGCCATCACCACGGTGGCGTCGGCGAGGTCGGCGGCGAGGTCGCGCAACGCCAGGTTGAGGATACCGTCGGGGTCCAGTCCGCAGGATCCGACGGAGTCCTTGTCCGCCTCCCGCGGCACCCCGAAGATCATCAGCCCGCCCACCCCGGCCTCGACGGCCGCCGCGGCCGCAGCGCGCAGCGAGTCGCGGGTGTGCTGGACGACACCCGGCATGGAAGAAATGGGCCTGGGCTCGGATATACCGTCGGCGACGAACATCGGCAGCACCAGGTGCCGCGGCTCCAGCGAGGTCTGCGCCACCAGACGGCGCAGGGCCGGAGTGGACCGCAGCCGGCGCGGACGCTGCCTGGGGAACGCCATCGCAGGGGCCGGGCCTACCGGCGCCGGCTCTTCTTCCGCGGCGGCGGCAGGGCACCCTCGGCCCGCAGCCGGGCGGCGTGCTCGGCCAACGCATCGACCAGCGGCCCGACGGCCGCGGTCTCCGGCCGGACATCGACCCGCAGCCCGAACTCGGCCGCGGTTTCGGCGGTCTTGGGCCCGATACAGGCCACGATGGTGCGGGCATGCGGTTTGCCCGCGATGCCGACGAGGTTGCGCACCGTGGAACTGGAGGTGAAGCAGACCGCGTCGAACCCGCCGGTCTTGATCATCTCCCGGGTCGCCGCCGGCGGCGGCGCAGCCCGCACGGTCCGGTAGGCGGTGACGTCCTCGATCTCCCAGCCGCGCTCCCGGAGGCCCTCGGCCAGGGTTTCGGTGGCGATATCGGCCCGCGGCAGCAGCACCCGGTTGACCGGGTCGAAGACATTGTCGTACTCCGGGAAATCGTCGAGCAGCCCGAGCGAGGACTGCTCACCGGCGGGCACCAGTTCGGGGCTGATCCCGAATGCCCGCACCCGGTCGGCGGTGGCCTCACCGACACAGGCGATCTTGACCCCGGAGAACGCCCGGGCGTCCAGACCGAACTCGGAGAACTTCTCCCACACCGCGCGCACCGCGTTGGTGGAGGTGAACACCACCCACTGATAACGCCCGTCGACCAGACCCTTGACCGCACGTTCCATCTGGGCCGGGCTGCGGGGTGGCTCGACGGCGATGGTCGGCACCTCGATCGGCAGCGCCCCGTGGGCGACCAGCCGCTCGCTCATCTCGCCGGCCTGCTCCTTGGTGCGCGGCACCAGCACGGTCCAGCCGTACAGGGCGCGACTCTCCCACCAGTTCAGCTTGGCCCGTGCGTTGACGGTGCGCCCGATCGTCACCACGAGCGGACCGGACAACGGACCGGCCGGGTCACCGGCACCCGGCGGAGTCTGGTCGGCAAGCCCGGCCAGGGTCGACTCCACCGAACGCTGCTTGCAGGTGGTGCCCTGGGCGGTCACCACGCACGGAGTCGATTCGGACAGGCCATACTCCACCAGGGTGCGGGCCGCGTCGGCGAGGTGCGAGACGGTCGCGGTCAGGATCAGCGGACCCGGCGCGGCGGCCAGCGCGGCCCAGTCCACCTCACCGCGCACATCGGCGACGGTGTGGGTGGATCCCAGCGGCAGCCCGGCGTAGCTGGGCACCGATACCGTGGCCGGCAGCCCCGGGACGATCTCGAACGTCAGGTGGGAGCGCGACACCGCGCTGACCTCGGTGATGACCGAGTCGACCGACATCGGGTCACCGGCGACCAGGCGAACCACGTCAGTCCCCGACTTGGCCTCCGCCACCAGAGTTTTGGCCACCTCGGCCGGCTCGCCGAGCGCGGGCCGGACATCCGGCCCCGTCGCGACCAACGGCGGCGCGGTCCGGTCGTCGCCGGGGGACTCCGCGCTCTCCGGCGCCGGACCGACAGCCGGCGGCAGATCGACGCCGACCAGTTTCAGTACCGCCTCGGGAACATCGGGGTCGGTGAACACACAGGCGGCATTGGCCAGCACGGTCCGGGCCCGTGTGGTCAGCAGCCCCGGGTCGCCCGGACCCGCGCCCACGAACGTGATTCGCCCCGGATTGGCCTTGCGTCCGCGGCCGCTCCCGTGACCAGTCATCTTCACTCCCGCTCTACCGCATCATCGCGGAGTCGTATCGCCATGACCTCGCGCGCACCGAGTTCGAACAACTCCGCGGCGACCGCGAGCCCCAGCTCTGCGGGCCGGTCGGGGTTGCCGATACCGGACGCACGGATCACATCGGATCCGTCCACCGCCGCCACGCACGCGCGCAGCGACAGCTCCTCGAAGACGCGACCGTCCTCATCGATGGACTCGACCACCTCGGCGATCGCGCCCACCGGTGCGGAGCAGCCCGCCTCCAGGTCGGCCAGCAGGGCTCGCTCGGCGGTGACCGCGGCGCGGGTGTCGGAATCGTCCAATTCCGACAACAGCTCCGCAAGCACGGTGTCCCCCGAACGGCATTCCACCGCGAGCGCACCCTGAGCCGGCGCCGGCACCATCTGCACCGGCTCCAACGTCTCAGTGACATCGTCGAGTCGTCCCAGACGGGCCAGGCCCGCCCGGGCGACCACGATGGCGTCGAGATCACCACTGCTTACCCTGTTCAACCTGGTGTCAAGGTTGCCCCTTAGGGGGCGGATTTCCAAACCGAGACCCAGTGCTCTAAGCTGCGCTCCCCGGCGCACGGAGGATGTTCCGATCACCGAACCGGTCGGCAACTCCCCCAGCACCAGCCCGTCCCGGGCCACCAGGGCGTCCCGGGCATCGGCGCGCGGCGGTATCGCGGCGATGACGAAACGGGCGTCGGCCGCCGTCGGCAGATCCTTGTAGGAGTGCACGGCCATATCGACCCGTTCGTCGGCGATCGCCTCCCGCAGCGCCGCGGTGAACACCCCGACGCCGATCTCGGCGACCGGCCTGGCGGACCGGTCGCCATCGGTGCTGATGATCACCAACTCGGCGTCATGGCCGCGCGCGATCAGCTGATCCCGGATGGCTCCGGCCTGGGTGGTGGCCAGCAGGCTGCCGCGGGTGCCGATCCGGATCAAGCGTCGGATTCCGTTGCAGGCAAGACGATTTCGCCCGCAGCCACCGCATCGACCGCCTGCGGATCCAGCTCGAACAGCTCGCGCAGCGCCTCGGCGTAGGTGTTGGCCCCGGGGGCCCCGGCAAGTTGTTTGACCCGCACGGTGGGAGCGTGCAGCAGCTTGTCGACAACTCGGCGCACGGTCCGGGCGACTTCATCGCGGTCGGCGTTGTCCAGCCCCGGCAACCGGTTGTCGAGCCGCAGCAACTCGGCCTCGACCACCTCGGCGGCACGCTGGCGCAGTGCGGTGACGGTCGGAGTGACCTCGGCCACCCGCTGACTGGCCAGGTAAGCCGCGACCTCCGCGGCGACGATCCGCCGGGCGGCTTCGGCGTCGGCGGCGGCCGCCCGTGCCGACGGCTCGCGCTGCACCCGGTCCATGTCGACGACCGAGACACCGGGCAGGCCGGCGACCGCGGAGTCGACATCCCGCGGCATACCGAGATCGCAGAACACCATCGGCTCGGCCAGTTCATCACGTTGTCCGGCGGCCAGGGCGTGGTGTACATCGGCCAGGGTCACCACCGGGCGCACCGCCCCGGTGCAGCTGACCACCAGATCGGAGGCGGCCAGCGCCACCGGCAGCTGATCCAGGGACATCGCCTGGGAGCCGACCCCCTGCTCGGCGATGTTCGAGGCCAGGCGCTGCGCCCGGGCTAGCGACCGGTTGACGACGTTGACCTGGCCGATTCCGGCGCGGACCAGGTGCGCGGCAGTCAGCGCACCCATCGACCCGGCGCCGATCACCGTCGCGGTCCGGCCGACCAGCGCGGTATAGGAGGGGCCCAACTCCGGCCGGTACAGCCGCTCCGCGGCGACGTGCAGCGCGACCGACACCACGCTGGCGCCGGCGGCATCGATACAGGTCTCGGAGTGCACCCGCTTGCCGACCGCCAGCGCCCGCTGGGCCAGGTCGTGCAGAACCCGCCCCACGGTCCGATCACACTCGGCGGTGGCATAGGCGCGGCGCACCTGCCCGAGCACCTGCTGCTCGCCGATGACGGCGCTGTCCAAACCGCTGGCCACCGCGAAGAGATGCTCGACGGCGGCTTCGCTGTACCGGACGTAGGCGTGCCGGGTGAGCTGGCCCATCGACAGGCCGGAATGATCGGCCAGCACCTGGCCGATGGCTGACAGGCCGCCGTGAAACGCGTCGACGACGGCGTAGACCTCGACCCGGTTGCAGGTGGACAGGATCATCGCCTCGGTGACCACCCCGGACTCCAGCACCTGCTGGACGATCTTGGCCTGATCGGAGTCGCCGGTGGAGAGC
>JAHZJY010000020.1 GCA_022600695.1 Actinomycetes bacterium
CGCGCAGGCGGGTCACCGCTGCGAACTGACGTCTGGCCGGGTGACGGCGTAGACTTTGCCCGTCGAGAGGCGTTGCAACGGTTATTCGGGGAGCCAGGAGTCCCTTGATATCCGCCACGCTCGGCAGAGTTAAGGACGCCTTCCGCTGAGGAAGGAGCCAGGTGAGCGCCCCGAAAAACAACCGCCCAGAGGCAAATATCCGCCCGGACTGCACCGGCGAGCTGACCGCCACTCTGCGCCGGCGGATCATGGTGATCGACGGCGCGATGGGCACCGCCATCCAGCGGGACCGGCCGGACGAGGCCGGCTATCGCGGTGAACGGTTCGCGGAATGGCCGACGGCCCTCCAAGGCAACAATGACCTGCTCACCCTGACGCAACCGCACATCATCGAGGGCATCCACCGCGAATACCTCGAGGCGGGTGCGGACATCCTCGAGACGAACACGTTCAACTCGAACTCGGTGTCGCTCGCCGACTACGACATGCACGAGTTGGCCTACGAGCTGAACTATGCCGGCGCCGCCCTGGCCCGGAAGGTGTGCGACGAGTTCAGCACCCCCGATAGGCCCCGCTATGTCGCCGGCGCCATCGGGCCGACGACGAGGACCGCGTCGATCTCGCCGGACGTCAACGACCCCGGCGCCCGCAACGTCTCCTATGACGAACTGGTGGCCGCCTACCTCGATGCCGCCAACGGACTGATCGACGGTGGCGCTGACCTGCTCCTGATCGAGACGATCTTCGATTCGCTGAATGCCAAGGCGGCGGTGTTCGCGGTCGAGACCCTGTTCGAGGAACGCGGACGCCGGTGGCCGGTCATCATCTCCGGGACTATCACCGACGCGTCCGGCAGAACGTTATCCGGACAGGTCACCGAAGCATTCTGGAACTCGATCAGGCACGCGAAGCCGATAGCGGTGGGCCTGAACTGCGCCCTGGGCGCGCCGGAGATGAGGCCGTACATCGCCGAGATATCCCGGATCGCGGACACCTTCGTCTCTTGTTACCCGAATGCCGGCCTGCCGAATGCCTTCGGCGAGTACGACGAGTCCCCGGAGCGCCAGGCCGGCTACCTGGCCGAGTTCGCCGAGGCGGGTCTGGTCAACCTGGTCGGCGGTTGCTGCGGAACGGCGCCGCCGCACATCGCCGAGATCGCCAAGGCCGTCGACGGCACGCCGCCGCGGCAGGTGCCGCAGATCCCTGGCAATCAAGTCGCCATGCGCTTGGCCGGCCTGGAACCGCTCGACATCACCGCCGACTCGCTGTTCGTCAACATCGGTGAGCGCACCAACATCACCGGCTCCGCCCGATTCCGAAACCTGATCAAGGCCGGGGACTATGACACCGCCTTGTCGGTCGCTCTGCAACAGGTCGAAGTCGGTGCGCAGATCATCGACATCAACATGGACGAGGGGATGATCGACGGCGTGGCCGCGATGGACCGGTTCACCAAGCTGATCGCGGCCGAGCCGGATATCAGCCGTGTTCCGGTGATGATCGACTCGTCCAAGTGGGAGGTCATCGAAGCAGGCCTGAAGAACGTGCAGGGCAAGCCGATCGTCAACTCGATCTCCCTGAAAGAGGGTGAGGAGAAGTTCATCCGCGAGGCACGGCTGTGCCGCAAGTACGGCGCCGCCGTCGTCGTGATGGCCTTCGACGAGAAGGGGCAGGCCGACAACCTGGAACGCCGAGAGGAGATCTGCGGGCGCGCCTACCGGGTCCTGACCGATGAGGTCGGCTTCCCGGCCGAGGACATCATCTTCGACCCGAACTGCTTCGCCCTGGCCACCGGTATCGAGGAGCACGCGACCTACGGGATCGACTTCATCGAGGCCTGCGCGTGGATCAAGCAGAACCTGCCCGGGGTGCACATCTCCGGCGGCATCTCCAACGTGTCGTTCTCATTCCGCGGCAACAACCCCGTCCGCGAAGCGATCCACGCGGTGTTCCTGTTCCACGCCATCAAGGCCGGCCTGGACATGGGCATCGTCAACGCCGGTGCCCTGGTGCCCTACGACGCGATCGACCCCGAGCTGCGGGACCGCATCACCGACGTCGTGCTGAACCGTCGCGAGGACGCGGCCGAACGGCTCCTCGAGATCGCCGAGCGGTTCAACAGCACGGAGGGGCCCAGCGACGAAAAAGTCGCGGAGTGGCGATCCCTTCCGGTCCGCGAGCGGATCACGCACGCCCTGGTCAAGGGCATCGATGCCGATGTCGATGCCGATACCGAGGAACTGCGAGCCGAGATCGACGCGGCGGGGGGGCGCCCGATCGAGGTGATCGAGGGCCCGCTGATGGACGGTATGAACGTCGTCGGTGACCTCTTCGGCGCAGGCAAGATGTTCCTGCCCCAGGTCGTGAAGTCGGCCCGGGTGATGAAGAAGGCTGTCGCCTACCTGCTGCCGTACATCGAGGCGGAGAAGGCCGGGGCGAGTGACGCGACGGGGGATATTCGAGCGACCGGCGCCACGGAAGACGCAGCTCAGGCCGACGACACCAACGGCACGATCATCATGGCGACCGTGAAGGGTGACGTGCACGATATCGGCAAGAACATCGTCGGGGTCGTCCTGCAGTGCAACAACTACAAGGTGATCGACCTCGGAGTGATGGTGCCCGCGAACAAGATCCTGGATGCGGCCAGGGAGCACAATGCCGACATCATCGGGCTGTCCGGACTGATCACCCCGTCTCTGGACGAGATGGTCAACTTCGCCGTCGAGATGGAACGCGAAGGTCTGCAGATCCCGTTGCTGATCGGTGGCGCGACCACCTCCCGCGCACATACGGCAGTGAAGATATCGCCACGCCGAAGCGGTCCGGTGGTCTGGGTCAAAGACGCCTCCCGCTCAGTGCCGGTCGCCGCGGCACTCCTCGATGACAAGCAGCGTCCAGCCCTGTTGGAAGCGACCGAGTCGGACTACGCAGCCCTGCGCGAACGGCACGCACAGAAGAACGAGCGGCCGATGCTGACGCTGGAGAAGGCCCGGGCGAACCGGACCCCGATCGAGTGGGCCGGCTACACGCCGCCGGTGCCCGCCCAGGGTCTCGGAGTACGGGAATTTCATGACTATGACCTCGCCGAACTCCGTGAATACATCGACTGGCAGCCGTTCTTCAATGCCTGGGAGATGAAGGGCAGATTCCCCGACATCCTCAACAACCCGGTATCGGGTGAAACCGCCCGCAAGCTTTACGGAGACGCCCAGGAGATGCTCGACACCCTGATCAAGGAGGAGTGGCTGACCGCCAACGGGGTGATCGGTTTCTATCCGGCGAACGCGGTCGGCGACGATATCGAGGTCTACACCGACGAGACCCGGATCGGGGTGATGACGACGTTGCACAACCTGCGTCAGCAGGGCGAGCACCGGTCCGGCATCCCGAACCGGTCGCTGGGCGACTACATCGCGCCCAAAGACACGGGCCTCGCCGACTACGTCGGCGCCTTCGCCGTCACCACGGGGCTCGGCAGCCAGGTCAAGATCGATGAGTTCAAGGCCGCCAATGACGACTACAGCGCCATCCTGCTGGAGTCGCTCGCCGACCGCCTGGCAGAGGCGTTCGCCGAACGGATGCACCAACGGGTACGGAAAGAGTTCTGGGGATTCCAGCCCGATGAAGAGCTGGACAACGCGGCGCTCATCAGTGAGCGGTACGTGGGTATCCGGCCTGCACCCGGCTACCCGGCCTGCCCGGAGCACACCGAGAAGGCAACGCTCTTCACGTTGATGGATGTCACCGAGAGGACCGACATCGAGCTGACGGAGTCGATGGCCATGTGGCCCGGTGCCGCCGTCAGCGGCTGGTACTTCTCGCACCCGCAGTCGCAGTACTTCGTGGTCGGCCGTCTGGCCCAGGATCAGGTCGCCGACTACGCGCGGCGCAAGGGCTGGACGCTGTCCGAGGCCGAGCGCTGGCTGGGCCCCAACCTGGGTTACAACCCGGAGGATTGAGGTTGCGCCTCAGGCGGGGGAGGCGAATGTGAACGGTGCAGTTGGGTTTCTGACTTGGTGCTCCTATTTCTGTCAAGCCGCTTTGAGCCAGTTTCTGTAGGTGTCTGCGAAGGTGTCGTCGCGTTGTAGGCCGCGTTCGATGCGGGAGATCACGGTGGGCCGGAGCCCGAAGTGGGCTTCGAGGGTATTGGCTTGGGTCTCGAGGAATAGCACACGTTGGGCGAGCATCTTCGCCGCTACCAGCACCGACTGCGCCCACGGATCTGCCAACGCATCGGGACGGCAACGGGCGACCGCCTTGATCAGCTTCAATGTCGTTAATCCACGCTACTTTTCACGCACCGTATCGGGCGCGGACACCAGCATGGTCGGGGTGGAAAGCCCGTCGCCAGCCAACGCGGTGCGCGCGGCGCTGTAGGCATCAAGGGGATCGGACTTGCCACAAGACGCGCACCACGCAGGCCGGACAGATCAAGTTAAAGACAACCCAGCAGGGCGTCAGTCAGACCCAGAGTCAGCGTGGTAACGCTCTTCCATCATCAATGTCGGACCCGGCTGCGATCATGGGGTCATGTCGTCGAACGTAGCTCCGGACGTCGTGGAACTCCCTCCCGGCGAGCGTCTTGAGTTGCTTTTCGGCGAGTTGGCGGAGCTGACCGGTCAGCGCAACGCCATTGATGGACGCATTGTGGAGATCGTCGCCGAGGTGGATCGCGACGAACTGTGGGGAAACACCGGGGCCCGGTC
>JAHZJY010000161.1 GCA_022600695.1 Actinomycetes bacterium
CAGGTCCGGGAACTTCTCCAGCACGTAATAGGTGCCGTTCTTGGTCTCGTGCTTGCCGTTGTCCATGCCCATCGACACCGGGAAGGTCTTCTCCACCTCGCCGTTGCGGACGATCGTCATCGTGTGGGTGTTGTCGTCGATGGTGGCCACCAGGGAGTCGCCGACCCGGAACGTGGACTTCGCCCCACTGGCGTCGATGTTGACCACGGTTTCGGCCGGCCAGAAGTCGTACGGCCGCCACCGCACCTGGGTGTCGAGGGTCCAGTAGAACGCGCCCGGAACCGGCGGGTTCGATGAGATGTGGATGGCCTGCTCGGCCAACGCCCGGTTGGCGATCGGCCGCGCGAAGTTGATGATGATCGGCTTGGCGACACCGACCAGTGCACCGTTGACCGGGTTGAAGCTCGGCGGGGAAAACACCGGCTCGCCCACGTAGGGCGAGTTGTTCTGGCCCCTGACCGTGCTGGTGTTCGTGCTCGACTGCGGGACGGCGGGGTTGACCACCGGGGTGGGCGCCTTGACCGTTGCCGGCGGCGCCTCGCCCGGGGCGACCAGGTCACCCGGCAGCGGGGGCGGGGGCGGGGGAAAGACGACCGGCATCTGCTCGACCGGCACGGAGCCGTCGAGAACCGGCGGCGGCTCCGGATCGGCCAGCGCCGACCCACTGCCCAGTCCGGAACTGACGCCTACCGCACACAGCGCGACAGCCAGAGCGCCCCTCACCCGCATCACACGTCCTCCAAATCCACGGCGTCACCCAAGTGTGACACAGAGCCCACGGTGGTCACTGGCACGCTTACCGGGATCACAACGCTGAGCTGCACGGATTGTCGCCGACGGCGTGACGAGCGTTACTTTGCGCCCGCCGGCGCGGCGCTTGGCGCGGTCGCGGCGAACAGATTGCGGCCGGCCAGCACGCTGACCAGGGCGGCCGCGATCAGCAGCGCCGAAGCCGTCAGCATGACCGGCTCCCCGCCGTGCTCGAACAGTAGGCCGCCGATCAACGAGCCCGCCATGATGCCGATCTGGAAGGCCGCCACGTAGAGACCCGAGGCCCCGTCGGGGTCCTCCGGACAATGCCGCATCGCCGCGGACTGCAGCATCGGCGGGATGGCGGTGGCCGTCGCCCCCCAGACCAGGACTGCGACGATTCCGGTCAGCAGGGTCGCAACACTGTTGCGGTCGGCGAAGCCCATCGCGGCCAGCACCGCGAGAACCAGCGTCAGCCCGGCCAGGCACCCGACGATCGCCGCCTTTGGCCGACGGTCGCCCGGGCGGGCGAGAACACCCATCGCAGCCAGTCCGGAGATGCCGTAAGCCGCCAGCAGCCAGGCCAGGTTGGGACCGCTGACGCCCACGATGTCCCGAATGATCACCACGATGAACGTGTAGGAGATGAAGTGCCCGGTAACCCCGACCATGGTCAACACACTCATGATGACCAGCGGACGGTTCCGGTGGTGCGCGGTCCGGCCCACGCTCCTGCCGAGGCTCGCGGCGGGGATCGCCATCAGCGGCAGTACGAGTCTGGCGGCCACCAGAACCACGGCGGCGGCGGCGGTGATCGCGACAACGGCCAGCCGCCAGCCCCATAGCTCGCTCAGCGCCGCGGTCAGCGGGCTGCCGACGACGAGCGCCAACCCGGTCCCGACGTAGACGGCCATGGTGGCCCGGGCGGCGTGCGACGGCGGAACCATCCGGATACCGATGGGAGCGATCACCGACCACATCAATCCGTGTGTGAGCGCGCACAGCACCCGCCCGAACGCCAGCACGGCGAACGTCGGCGCCAAGGCCGAGATCAGCTGCGAGACGGTCAGGCAGACCAGGGTGAAGATGAGCGTCCGCCGCCGCGGCCAGGTTGCGGTCAGCCGCACCATGGGTACCGTCGCCACGGCGGCAACGAATGCGTAGCTGGCCAGCAGGGTGCCCACCATGGCTTCACTGACGTCGAGGTCGGCGGCGATCGCGGGCAGCGCCCCGACCGGCATGATCTCGGCGGTGACGTAGACGAAGGCGGCAGCCGCCAGGACCGCCAGCGACAGGGTGACCCTGGGCGTCCAGGGCCCGGGGCGAGGCTGGGCATCGACTGTCATAGGTACGGCCTGATCGGCACTCCCAGAGTATGGGCTCGCCCGGTCGGACAACACCCTGCGGCACGCGGAGGAGACCGGTTCGAAACGGACCGGAGGCGGCGTCAGCTCAGGAACGCACCAGCCTGGCGATGGCGGCGGAGGCCTCGGCCAACTTCCGATCCGCATCGGCGCCGCCTTCGGCGACCGCGTGACTCACACAGTGACTGAGGTGCTCATCGAGCAGACCGAGCGCCACCGACTGCAGCGCACTGTTGACGGCGCTGATCTGGGTGAGGATGTCGATGCAGTATTTCTCCTCGTCGATCATCCGGCCGATACCGCGGACCTGGCCCTCGATCCGACGAAGCCGCTTCGCGTAATTCTCCTTGCCGGCCGAATAGCCCTGAGCGCCACTCATCTCGGCAGGCCGGCCCGGTCTGCGTCCGGCCCATCCGGCGCGCCCGCGATGTACTCGATGAGAGATGTCATGACCAGAGCCTAGCGCATACCCTGAGGGGGTATGCGCGGCGATTTGGGCGCGCCCTCCGTGCGGGTCATACTTGACGGCGTGAGCGACTCCCCCGATCTCAAGCCCCGCAGCCGAGACGTCACCGACGGACTGGAGAAGACCGCCGCCCGAGGCATGTTGCGGGCGGTGGGGATGGGCGACGACGATTTCGCCAAACCGCAGATCGGGGTGGCATCGTCGTGGAACGAGATCACCCCGTGCAACCTGTCGCTGGATCGGTTGTCGAACGCGGCCAAGGACGGCGTGTTCGAGGCCGGCGGATTCCCGATGAAGTTCGGCACCATCTCGGTTTCCGACGGCATCGCGATGGGGCATGAGGGCATGCACTTCTCGCTGGTGTCACGCGAAGTGATCGCCGACAGCGTGGAGACCGTCATGCAGGCCGAGCGCCTCGACGGCATGGTGATGCTGGCCGGCTGTGACAAGTCGCTGCCCGGGATGATGATGGCCGCCGCGCGTCTCGACCTGGCCGCGGTGTTCCTCTACGCGGGGTCGATCCTGCCCGGGTTCGCCCGGATGTCGGACGGCACCGAGCGCGAGGTGACCATCATCGACGCTTTCGAGGCGGTCGGCGCCTGCGCCCGCGGGCTGATGTCGAGGGCGGACGTCGATGCCATCGAGCGGGCAATCTGCCCCGGTGAGGGCGCCTGCGGCGGGATGTACACCGCCAACACCATGGCCAGCGTCGGCGAGGCACTGGGATTGTCGCTACCCGGTAGCGCCGCACCCCCGGCCACCGATCGTCGCCGCGACGGTTACGCCCGCGCCAGCGGTATCGCCGTCATCGAACTGCTGCGCCGCGGTATCACCGCCCGAGACATCCTCACCAAGGAGGCCTTCGAGAACGCCATCGCGGTGGTGATGGCGTTCGGCGGATCCACCAATGCCGTCCTGCACCTGCTCGCCATCGCGCACGAGGCCCGGGTCGACCTCTCGCTGGCCGACTTCACCCGCATCGGCGCCGAGGTGCCGCACCTCGCCGATGTCAAACCGTTCGGCAAGAACGTGATGACCGACGTCGACCGTATCGGCGGCGTGCCGGTGATCATGAAGGCCCTACTGGACGCCGGGCTGCTGCACGGCGACCCGCTCACCGTCACCGGCAAGACCATGGCGGAGAACCTCGCGCACATCGATCCGCCGGATCTCGACGGCAAGGTGCTGCGGGCGATGAACAACCCGATACATCCCACCGGCGGTATCACCATCCTGCACGGCTCACTGGCCCCGGAGGGTGCGGTGGTCAAGTCCGCAGGCTTCGATGCCACCGTTTTCGAGGGCACCGCAAGGGTTTTCGACGGCGAGCGGGCCGCCATGAACGCCCTGGAGGACGGCACCATCGCCGCCGGAGATGTGGTGGTGATCCGCTACGAGGGACCCAAGGGGGGCCCGGGGATGCGTGAGATGCTGGCCATCACCGGCGCCATCAAAGGAGCCGGTCTGGGCAAGGATGTCCTGTTGCTCACCGACGGCCGGTTCTCCGGCGGCACCACCGGGTTGTGCGTCGGACACGTCGCCCCCGAGGCGGTCGACGGCGGCCCGATCGCATTCGTCGCCGATGGTGATCGCATTCGGCTCGATGTGGCCGGCGGCACGCTGGACGTCCTGGTCGACCCGCCGGAAATCGACGCCCGCCGAGTCGGCTTCGAGCCGCCCCCGCCGCGCTACACCGCCGGCGTCCTGGCGAAGTACCGCAAACTGGTCGGTTCCGCCGCTCGCGGTGCGGTCTGCGACTGATCATTCGGCGCCGACCGCGCCCACCGGTTCGGTGACCAGGCCACCGATCGCCTCGTCCCCGAAATCGTTCCTTGCCACCGCTCCCACACCGGCGCACAGTGACAGGGTGACCACAACCGCACTGCGTATCTGTCCACTCTGCGAAGCCACCTGCGGGCTGGTGCTGACCATCGAGGACAGTCGGGTGCGGGCCGCGCGGGGCGACCGCGACGACGTTTTCAGCCAGGGCTTCGTCTGCCCGAAGGGAGCCAGCCTCGCCGAACTGGACAATGACCCCGATCGGTTGCGGGCCCCGTTGGTGCGGCGGGACGGGCAGTGGGCGGAGGTCGGCTGGGACGAGGCGCTGGCCGTCGCCGCCGCCGGCCTGCGCGACGCCCTCGGTGGTGTCGGGGTGTACCTGGGCAATCCCAACGCCCACACCATCGCCGGCGCGCTCTACGCCCCGCAACTGATCCGGGCCCTGAAGACCCGGCAGGTGTATTCGGCCAGCACGCTGGACCAGATGCCCAAACAGGTGGCCTGCGGTTACCTGTTCGGCAACCCGTTCGCGTTCACCCTCCCCGACCTCGACCGCACCGACCACCTGGTGGTGATCGGTGCCAACCCGCTGGTGTCCAACGGCAGCGTCGCCACCGTCGCGGACTTTCCCGGCAAGCTCAAGGCGCTGCGCCGCCGCGGCGGCCGGTTGACGGTGATCGACCCCAACCGCACCCGCACCGCGGCGATGGCCGACCGCCATCTCGCCCCGCGCCCCGGCACCGACGCGGCGCTGCTGTTCGCAGTCGTCAACGTGCTCTTCGACGAAGATCTGATATCCGGTGACCTCGGCGGGCTTGCCGCCCACGTGACCGGACTGGAGCGGGTGCAGGCTGCCGCGCTGGAGTTTCCGCCCGACGCGGTCGCCGAGCACTGCGGAGTCAGCGCCGAGCAGATCCGGGAGCTGGCCCGCGATATCGCCGCGGGTCCGCGCAGCTGCGTCTACGGCCGCATCGGTACCTCCACCGTGGGCTTCGGCACCCTGACCAGCTGGCTGGTGGATGTGGTGAACCTACTGACCGGCAACCTCGACCGGCCAGGCGGGGCGATGTTCGCCACCTCCCCGGTCGGCGCCGCCCCGCGTCCCGCGCGACCGGGGCGCGGTTTTTCGATCGGACGCTGGCACAGCCGGGTCTCCGGCGCGCCCGAGGTGGCCGCCGAACTGCCCACCGCACTGCTGTCGGAGGAGATCGAGACCTCCGGCGAGGGGCAGATCCGCGCCTTGGTCACGGTCGCCGGCAACCCGGTGCTCTCCGCCCCCGACGGTGAGCGGCTCGCAGCGGCGCTGGGCACGCTGGACTTCATGGTCTCCATCGACCCGTACCTCAATGAGACCACCCGGGCTGCCGACGTCATCCTGCCGCCGCCGCCGCCGTCGCAGACCGCGCACTTCGACGTGGCACTGTCCAACACCGCGGTACGGACCACCGCGCGTTACTCATCGCCGGTGTTCGACCTGCCCGACGACCGGCCTGATGAGACCCAGATCCTGTCCCGGCTGGCGCTGGGTGTGCTCGGGATGGGCACCGACTCCGACCCAGCGCTGGTCGACGCCCAGATCATCGCGGCGGTGTTCAGCAAGGAAGTCGCCGACCCGGACTCGCCGGTCGCCGGCCGCGATATCGCCGAGATGACCGCAATGCTGCCCGATGAGCCCGGCTACGAACGCCGCCTGGACATGATGCTGCGACTCGGTCCGTTCGGGGACGCCTTCGGCGCAACACCGGACGGGTTGACCCTGCAGCGGCTCAAGGACCACCCACACGGAATCGACCTCGGCCCGCTCAATCCGAGGATCCCGGAGATCCTCCGAACGCCCTCCGGCACCGTCGAATTGGCCCCCGAGCCGATCATGGCCGATATCCCACGGCTGGCAGCCGCGTTGGACGCCGACACCGACGGGTTCCTGCTGATCGGTCGGCGCCATCTGCGGTCCAACAACAGTTGGATGCACAACCTGCCGGCGCTGGCCGGCGGCACCAATCGGTGCACCTTGCAGATCCACCCCGACGATGCCGCCCGACTGGGGGTGACCGATACCGCCGTCGTCACCGGGCCGGGCGGGAAACTGCAGGTGCCGGTGGAGATCACCGACGGGATCCGCCCAGGGGTGGTGTCGCTGCCGCACGGCTGGGGCCACGGCCTGTCCGGCACCCGACTCGAAGTGGCCGCCGGGCAGCCCGGGGTGAATGCCAACAGCCTGCTGGACTCCTCGTTGCTGGAACCGCTGTCGGGCACCTCGGTGCTCAACGGGGTTCCGGTCGGGGTGATGGCCGCCACCTGATCCGGCGCAAGCTCCCTGACCCTGGCGCCGTTCCAAGCGCGAGCAG
Source organism: Actinomycetes bacterium (assembly GCA_022600695.1). GTDB lineage: Bacteria > Actinomycetota > Actinomycetes > Mycobacteriales > Mycobacteriaceae > Mycobacterium. The sequence continues at coordinate 6,708 of JAHZJY010000161.1, forward strand.
ACGCAAACTCGCATGACAGTGGCCCGAATCGTGCGAGTTTGTGTCTGCTCGCGCAGGGGGCCGAGGTGCCGTTAAGTTAAGAAGCCGGAGCAGGTTTGTGGCGGCTACCCGACCCGCGCGGCCGCCATACCGTGCCCCCCTAGACGCCTACCGCACACCCTCTTTCGCGTAGACGACCCGCAGGACGTGGCCCGCTTCCGGGCCCATCACCGCCGCCGCGAGCGCGCAGAAGGTGCCGACGAAGCCGGGGCCGTGGGCGGACCCACCACTGCGGTCGAGGTGGTGGGCCACCTCGTGCAGCACCACCAGTTCGCGTAGCGCCCAGCCACGCTGTGCGGGAACCGCGATCACCGCACCGGCCTCCCGGCGTTCGTAGTGCGCGGCGGTGGCGCCGCGGCGGGCACGAACGGCGATCCGTCCACAACCCGGCCACTGCGCGGCCACCGCGGGTAGGTCCAAAACCGCATCGACGTAGCGGCCGACGGCGTCCACCGATCCGAACCGGGCCTCCGGCGGTACGGTGATCGACTCGCCGAAGAAGTCGATCGCCCGCGAATTGTGCTGGGCGGCGCGATCGAACAGAGTACGGACGAACTCCTCAGCCGCGTACACCCGTGCCCGCTGGGTGTCGCGGGGGCTCACACCCGGATCACCGCGGGAGCCGGGCCCGAGTTCCCGGCAGCTCAGGGCTGGCCCCCAGCCGGGCCTGCCGGCCGGCCCGGTCACCGGCCCGCCGGGCCGCCGACGAGTAGCCCGCCTTGGCATTGGTCGCACGCCACGTCCCGCGGGCCTTGGAGGCCGTCCGGTAGTGGTCACGCAGTTCAAGATCCTTGTTTCGCAACGCGAGCGCGGTGCCGGGATCGGCGCTGCGCGACTGCGTCGCCTCTCGCTTGGCCTGGTCGCGGGCCTCGGCAAGACGCTGGCCGATCCGGGTGCCGAAGGCCAGCTGGAAGTTGAGCCGGGCGGTGATGGTGGGGGTGGGTCGGTGCGCGCCGGTGGCCAGGTAGGTGTCACAGGACCGCACCATCTGGACCACCAGGCTGGCGTAGAGCGCATGGGTGGTGTCGATATCCTCGCCGAACCCGTAGGCGTAGACGAAGGTCGAGTTCGATGCCACATCGCAGCGAACATCGTTGGCCGCGGCGATGACCGCGAAGAGCTGCACGTAGGTGCGTAGCCCACGGGTACCAGGCTCACCGATGGTGATGGTCCGCTGGGTGGGTTCCTGGGCGGCGGTGCGGGCGGGCGAGTGTGTCCGGGCGACCGCCAGATCGATGGAGGTGGCGGTGGCCAGCCGCTGAGCGGCCGCCATGAACGCCTCGGCCTCGTGCGCGTTGTCGGTACCCTCGGCCTGGCGCAGCAGTGCCGCGATCCGAGCCAGCATTCTGTCGTCGGTCATGGCGTCACCGTAGGACAGGGCGCCGACGGTGCGGCCCCGTCCGCGGTGCCCGGGGGCTGGGTGTGCACAGAGTGGCCTTCCTCCACAGACCGGTCGTCCGCAGGCGCCATCACCGCGTGACGAATCGGTCGAGGGCGACGGTGAGCTGCGAGGACAGCGGTCCCGCCTCGGCGTAATTGGCCACATTATCGGTCGGGTCGTCACGCAGCACGTGGTTGACGCCGGTGAGCTCGGCGAAGTCGAGATCGGTGTTCGCCAGCGCCCGGACCAACGCCGCCATTCCGGTGCAGGTGGCCTGACCGTCGGAGTCCGAACAGGTGAGCAGAACCGGGGTACCGGCCGGGATGCGGGCAGCCAGTTCCAGCGGATCGATGGCATCGGCCTCCGCGACCGCCTTGACATTATCCGGGTTGACGATCGCGCTCAGGCCGGCGGGCAGGGCATCCGGAACCGACCCGTCGTTGCGAACCTGGGCGACTGCAGCCGCCCAGGCCGCCAACACCTGTTCGGCCTGCTGCCGGCTCTCGACCCCGGCCCGCACGGCCGACGCCATCTCGGTGCGGACCCGGCTACCGATCAGGTCGAGATACCGCGCCGAGAGCGGCTGCAGCAG
>JAHZJY010000005.1 GCA_022600695.1 Actinomycetes bacterium
CGGGCGGAAGCCCGAGTCGTACATGGCGTAGAGCACCCGGCGATGCACCGGTTTGAGACCGTCGCGGACCTCCGGCAGCGCCCGACCGACGATCACGCTCATCGCGTAGTCGATGTAGCTGTTCTGCATCTCCTGCTGGATGTCGACCGGTTGGACCCGGTCTCCCTCGGCCCCGCCCGGAGGCAGCGTGGTGTCAGTCATCTGTTTGTCCCTAACTGGGCTCGAGAATCGTCATTAAACATCAAGGAAGCGAACGTCTTTGGCGTTTCGGGTGATGAAGCTGCGGCGAGCCTCGACGTCCTCGCCCATCAGGACCGAGAACAGTTCGTCCGCCGCTGCCGCATCGTCGAGGGTGATCTGACGCAGCACTCGGATGTCCGGGTCCATCGTGGTCTCCCACAGTTCCTTGGCGTCCATCTCGCCCAAGCCCTTGTACCGCTGGATACCGTCGTCCTTGTTGATCTTGCGGCCGTTCTTCGTGCCCTCCTCGAGGAGGACATCGCGCTCGCGGTCGGAATAGGCGAACTGTGGCTCGCTGCGCTGCCACTTGAGCTTGTAGAGCGGCGGCTGGGCCAGGAAGACGTGGCCGCTCTCGATAAGGGGTTTCATGAACCGGAACAGCAGGGTCAACAGCAGGGTGGTGATGTGTTGTCCGTCGATATCGGCATCGGCCATCAACACGATCTTGTGGTAGCGCAGTTTCGCGAGGTCGAACTCGTCATGGATACCGGTTCCCAGGGCGGTGATGATCGCCTGCACCTCGGTGTTCTTCAGGACCCGATCGATGCGGGCCTTTTCGACGTTGATGATCTTGCCGCGCAGCGGAAGGATCGCCTGGAACATCGAGTCGCGCCCACTCTTGGCCGAGCCGCCGGCCGAATCACCCTCCACCACATAGAGTTCCGATGCCCGGGGATCGGTTGAGCGGCAGTCGGCCAGCTTGCCCGGCAGACCACCGAGGTCGGTTGCGCTCTTGCGGCGGACGAGCTCGCGTGCCTTCCGGGCGGCCAGTCGGGCCTGCGCGGACGAGACCGCCTTGTTGACGATGGTCTTGGCATCGGCGGGGTTGGATTCGAACCAGTGGCTCAACTGCTCGTTGCACGTCTTCTGCACGAAAGACTTGACTTCGGTGTTGCCCAGTTTGGTCTTGGTCTGGCCCTCGAACTGCGGTTGGGCAACCTTGACCGAGATCACCGCTGCCAGCCCCTCACGGATATCGTCACCGGTGAGGTTGGCCTCCTTCTCCTTGAGGAGCTTCCGGTCCTTGGCGTACTTGTTGACCACGCTGGTCAGCGCCGCCCGGAAACCCTCCTCGTGGGTGCCGCCCTCGTGGGTGTTGATGGTGTTGGCGAAGGTGTGCACCGACTCGGAGTAGCCGGCGTTCCACTGCATGGCGACCTCGACCTCGTGGCCCACGCCTTTTCCGGCGAAGTCCACCACGCTCTTGTGGATCGGCTGTTTGGTGCGGTTGATGTGTTTGACGAAGTCCACCAGCCCGCCGGGGTAGTAAAAGGTGCGGTGTTTGACCTTCTGCTGCGGTGCGGCCTGCTCGGCGGCTTTCTCCTCGGCCGACTTCGGTGCCGCTGCGGTATCGCTGACCACCTCGTCGACGATCTCGGTCGGGGTGACCCGCTCATCGGTCAGGGTGATGGTCAGGCCCTTGTTGAGGAAGGCCATCTCCTGAAGCCGCCGGGCCACCGTCTCGAAGTCGTAGTGAGTGGTCTCGAAGATTCCCGGATCCGCCCAGAACCGGATGGTGGTACCGCTCTTCTTGCTGGCCTCGCCCTGTTTGAGCGTGCCGGGGATGGAGTTGTCGTAGCTCTGGAACCACTCGTACCCGTCCCGGCGGATGTCGGCTTCCAGGCGGGTGGACAGCGCGTTGACCACCGAGACTCCGACCCCGTGCAGACCACCCGAGACCTGATAGGCGCCCTCTTCGAACTTTCCGCCGGCATGCAAGATGGTCATCACGACGTCGACGGTCGGAACACCGGATTCGTGCATCTCGACAGGGATACCCCGGCCGTTGTCGGTGACCTCCACCCCGCTGTCCTGGAGAATCCGCACGTCGACCTGGTTCGCGTAGCCGGCCATGGCCTCGTCCACGGCATTGTCGACGACCTCCCAGACCAGGTGGTGCAGACCGCGCTCGCCGGTCGAGCCGATATACATGCCGGGCCGTTTACGAACGGCCTCCAGGCCCTCGAGAATCTTGATCGAGCCGGCGCCGTAGGCGTCCGGTTTTTTCTTCTTCGGGGCAGCCACAGTCGGCGGTTCTCCTCAGGATTGTCACGCGAGCGAATCTCTCAGCACAGTCTACCGTCGAAGAGGGACAGGACTGATCCTGCGGCCGCGTTTCCACATACCTATTTGGGTCGTGTGTGGCATTTTTTGAATTAGGACGCATCCGATCGGCGGGGGGCCCCGCCGGTTCGCTCCTGGTGTCGCTGAGGGGCGCAGCGGTAACGGCCGGGCCGGGACTCGGCCGCCTTGCCGCGCTGATATACCCTTAGGGGTATGAAAAGGGTGTCGCGGAACGCAGCCGTCGTGGTCTGCGCCGCAGCTATGGTCTTGCCGGGTGCGCTGGCGGGTTGTTCGTCCGGGCCCACCACTCCCGCGGCCAGCGCCGAGACGGGGCCGGCCGGGATCCCGATACGGGTGGGTGTCGAGGAGTTCGCCACGCTGACCGAATCGCCGGACGTCCGGATCATCGACGTGCGCACCCCCGCGGAGTTCGCCGACGGTCATATCGACGGCGCGACGAACATCCCGGTCCAGAGCACGGACTTCTCGGAGCAGGTTGCCGCGCTGGACCCGACCGGGACCTACGCGGTTTACTGCCGCAGCGGTAATCGTTCGCAGCCCGCCGTGGCGGCGATGCGCGAGGCCGGTATCGACACCATCTACGAGCTCCGCACCGGCACCCGTGGCTGGATCTCAGGGGGTCAAGAACTCGTCCGATGAGGCCGCCACCCATCGGGCCCTCAACCGTAGGTGTCGCGGGGACCGCGCCCGGAGATATGGCGCGGACCCTTACGCCATGACGGCGCGGCCGGCCCGGTGATCCGCAGCGAGGTCACCACACCATCACCCACGGCAGCGGCGATCTTGGCCAGCAGCTGACCCTGGACCATCCGCAGTTGCGTCGCCCAGGCGGTGGACTCGGCGGCGACGATCAGCACACCCTCGCTCAATCGCATCGGCTGAGCATGTTCAGCGATCTGGTCTCCGACCACCTCCGGCCACTGGGCGAACACCGCACCCTCGGCCACCCGCGGCGACCACCCCCGGTTCTTGGCCAGATCGCGCGCCAACCTGCCCAGCGGTTGCGGATCCCGCTGATCGGGCGCGGGTCCCGACCAGCGGCGGCGGGCCCCCGGTTTGGCCGTGCGGCGGGGGGACGCGGCCCGGCGGCCCTGGCCGACCTCCTTGCCCTGGTCCCGCGCAGCGGCCCGGGCCTCCTCCAACGCTCGCCGGACCAGGTCCATTCCGGAAACCCCGGCGAGGTGCTCCGGGGGAGTGGGGTCGTCGGGCGTGGTCATGATGGCACCACCGCAGAGGTCGGCCCGGCCTCTCCATCAAGAAGCGTGACACCGATGTGAGTGGCGTCCCAGTCGGCGGGAATGTCCTCGGCGACCGCGGCTGTCACGAGGACCTGCTCGGCCCCCGCGGCAACCTCGGCTAACGCGCGCCGCCGCGCAGCGTCCAACTCCGCGAAAACATCGTCGAGGATCA
>JAHZJY010000162.1 GCA_022600695.1 Actinomycetes bacterium
ATCATGCCCGCAGGGCGCTTCGCCGAGGAGTCCGACGCCGTCACCGATGCCATCGTCGACGTCAACCTCAACGGCGTGCTGCGCGCAACGAAACTGACGCTGCCCGGCATGCTCGAGCGCGGATCGGGGCACATCGTCAACGTGGCGTCCTACCTCGGGGAGATACCGGCCGCCGGGCTCGCCACCTACTGCGCCACCAAGCACGCCGTGGTGGGGTTCAGTGAGGCACTGCGCGACGAACTGGCCGACACCGGGGTGACCGTCACCACGGTCCTACCCTCAGCGGTGCGCACCGATCTGGTTTCCGGGGTCAAGCTCGGCGGCATGCTGCCGACGGTCGATCCGGAGGACATCGCCACGGCCATCGTGGCGACCTGTAAGTCCAGGCCCGCCGTCGTGGCGGTGCCGGGGTGGATGCGAAGCTACGAGGCCGTTGCCGCCCTGGTGCCCGACAAGATGGTGGGAGCGATCCGCGGTCGGCTGACCCGGGACCGGGTGCTGCGCAGCCTCGACACCAAAGCCAGGGCGGACTACGACGAACGGGTTCGGCGCGACGCAACCTCAGGTGCCTGACAACTCCTGATTCCACGCCGACCGCAACCGCGTTGATCGGTGCCCCATCGTCCTTGTCGAGCTTGTGCCGATCGCCAGCGGCCGGGCGTCATCAGCACCGGTCTGAGCAACTGATCTCGTCGGGTGTCCGGCGTTGTCACTAGACTGATTATCAACCTCGTTCCGAACGCCGGCGGCTGAACGACGGATATCAGCGCGATGCCGGCGTCGGCCGGGCCAGTCGGCGCGCACCCCTGAGTTCCGCCTCACGCTTCCGGCGTGTCGGATCGTCCAACACCGAGAACGTCACTGCAACAGTGAAAAATCGACATATCTGTGTGCCGATCCAGGAAAGGGACCCGTCACCGTGAGCTACACCGCCGCTGACATCACCGAACTCGATGACGTCCAGCACACGCGGCTGCGACCGGCAGTCAACCTCGGTCAGGAAGTGCTGCTGACCGCGCTGCGCGAACTGGTCGACAACGCCGTCGAGGAGGTCGCCGTCCCCGGTAACGGCGGCACGACGGTGACCATCACGCTGCATGCCGACACCTCGGTGACGGTGACCGACAACGGGCGCGGCCTGCCGGTGGACACCGACCCGGTCACCAAGAAGAACGGCATCGTCAAGACGCTGGGCACCGCGCGTGCCGGTGGCAAGTTCTCGGCGCACACCGATGCCGCAAGCACCGGGGCGGGACTCAACGGGATCGGTGCCGCAGCTGCGGTGTTCATCTCCGCGCGCACCGACGTCACTGTGATGCGCGACGGCAAGACCTACACACAAAGCTTCGGCGGGGGCTACCCGGGCACCTTCAGCGGCCGCGACTTCGACGCGTGCGCCGAATTCGTCCGCGACGACACCCGCAAGCTGCGTGGGGTCGCCAATCGCAAGCCCGGCGCCCACGGAACCTCGGTGCGGATCTTGTTCGACCCGACGGTGGCGCCGGACTGCTCCATCGACATCGCCGAGGTACTGCTGCGGGCGCACGCCGCGGCCCGGATGTGCCCGGGTGTGCATCTGCAGGTGATCGATGAAGGCTGGCCGCTCGGCGAGGTTCCGGAGCTGCTGACCCAGCCCTTCGACGGGCCGTGGGGTACCGACGCGCTCCTGGGCCTGATGTGCGCCGCGGGCGGCACTCCCGAGCCGGAGGTCAGCCTGGTGGTGGAGGGCTCCGGTTCCTACACCACCGGCCGGGGCCCGACCCCGATGCGGTGGTCGGTGGCGGCCGGCCCCGCCGAGCCGGCCACGGTCGCCGGTTTCTGCAACACGGTGCGCACCGCCAATGGCGGATCGCATCTGTCCGCGGCGGTGAAGGGCCTTTCCGAGGCGCTGGCCGAACGTGCCGGCCGGATGCGAGATCTCGGATTGGCTAAGGGCGAGGACGGTCCGGAGCCGCAGGACTTCGCGGCGGTCACCGCTCTCGCGGTCGACACCCGCGCACCGGATGTGTCGTGGGATTCCCAGGCCAAGACGTCGGTGTCGTCGCGGTCACTGAACCTGGCGATGACCCCGGACGTGGCCCGCGCAGTCACCGTGTGGGCCGCCAACCCGGCCAACAACCCGGCCGTCAGCACCTGGGCGAAGCTGGCCCTGGAGTCTGCGCGGGCCCGCCGCAGCGCCGAGGGCGCCAAGGAACGCTCCCGGGCCGCGTCCAAGGCCAAGGGCCTGGGTACGAACCTGTCCCTGCCCTCCAAGCTGCTGCCCAGCCGCGAGAGTGGCCGCGGCAGCGGCGCGGAGCTGTTCATCTGCGAGGGCGACTCGGCGCTGGGCACGGTTCGAAGCGCACGCGACGCCACCTTCCAGGCCGCGTTCCCCCTGAAAGGAAAGCCGCCCAACACCTTTGGCTGGACATCGACGAAGGCCCGCAGTAAGGAAGAGTTCGATTCGATCGAACGGATCCTGGGTTGCGGGGTGCGCGAGCACTGCGATCCGGAGAAGAGCCGTTACGACCGGATCCTCTTTGCCTCCGACGCCGATCCCGACGGGGCGAACATCAACTCCAGCCTGATCTCGATGTTTCTCGACTTCTATCGGCCCCTCGTCGAGGCCGGCATGGTCTACGTGACGCTGCCACCGCTGTTTGTGGTCTACGATCCCGACACCAGGATCTACTGCCAGGACGAGGGCGAACGGGACGCGGCGGTTGCCAAGCTCCGGGCCAAGTCGAAGAAGAAGGTCGAGGTCCAGCGTAACAAGGGTCTCGGTGAGATGAACGCCGACGACTTCTGGAACACCGTGCTCGACCCTGCCCAGCGCACCGTCTACCGGATCAGCCCCGACGACAAGTGCGAGAACCTGCACCACGTCCTCTTCGGCGGGCCGCCGGAAGGCCGACGCGACTGGATGGCCGCGGCCGCTGCCCGCATCGACACCGCCACGCTGGACCTGGACTAGGAGCTGTTACACCGTGACTGTCATCGAACAGAATCCCGACCTGGTCCTCGACGTTTCAGCGGACGACTACTGGAACCGCTATCAGCTGATTTTCGCTCTGTATTCGGTCTCCGACCGTGCGATACCGAGCGCCTACGACGGACTGAAGCCCGGACAGCGCCGTCTGCTTTATCAGATGTATTCGTCGAACCTGTTGCCCGGCAACAAACCTCAGAAGTCATCGAAGGTCTGCTCGGCGGTGACGGGCAATCTGCACCCGCACGGCGGGGCCGCCATGTACGGCGCCGCGGCGCTGCTGGCCGCCGACTTCCAGCGGGTGAAGATCATCGACGGCCAGGGCGCGTTCCCCCGCATCCAGGGCGACATCCCGGCGGCGGACCGCTACACCGAGATGCGGCTGTCGCCGGCCGGTGCGGCGCTGACCGCCGAGTTGGCCGATCACGCGGTGCCGATGACGGACACCTTCGACGGCGAGTGGACCGAGCCCACTGTCCTGCCGGCCCGATTCCCGGTACTTCTCGTCAACGGCGCCGTCGGCATTGCCGAGGGCTGGGCCACCAAAGTCCCCGCCCACAACCCCCGGGAAGTGATGGCCGCCTGCCGGGCGCTGCTGGCCAAACCGACGCTGTCCGAAGACGCCCTGATGGAGTTGCTGCCCGGACCCGATTGGGGCTGCGGCGGATCGGTGGTCGGATCCGACGGGCTGCGCGACTACGTCACCACCGGCAAGGGGTCGTTCACCGTGCGCGGCACGGTGACGGTGGACGGCCGCAACGTCGTCATCACCGAACTGCCCCCGGGTGTGGCCAGTTCCACCGTTCAGGAGCGCATCCGCTCCCTCATCGACGGCGGCGATCTTCCCGGCGTGGCCGATATGTCCGACCTCACCGACCGGCGCAACGGGCTGCGAATCGTGGTCACCCCCAAGCGCGGCCACGACCCCCGGCAGCTGGTCACCGCACTGCTCGCGCTCACCCCGCTGGAGGGGACGTTCGCCGCCAGCCTGGTGGCCCTCGACGCCGACCGCATCCCGCGGTGGTGGTCGGTGCGGGAGCTGATCACCTCGTTCCTGACGCTACGCGACTCGGTGGTGGTCCGCCGCAGTGAGCACCGGCTGGAAAAGGTCACCGCGCGTCGGCATCTTGTATCGGGACTGCTTGTGGTGCATATCGACATCGACGCCGCCGTCGCGGTGATCCGCGGCTCGGACACCGTCGATGAGGCCCGTACCGGCCTGTGCGAGCGCTTCGGGATCGACGAGGTGCAGGCCGACTATGTGCTGGCCATGCAGCTGCGCCGGCTGACGAAGCTCGACGTGATCGAACTGCGCACCGAGGCCGACAAGCTCGACGCCGAGCACGCTCAGCTCACCGAGTTGCTCGAGTCACCCAAAGCCCGCAAAAAACTCATCGACGCCGAACTCAAGCAGACCGCGAAGCTGTTCGACGGCGCGGAGTTCGACCGGCGCACCGCACTGGACCTCGACGCCACCCCCGTCAGCGGCCCAGGCGGCGACGACGGCGCCCGCGAACGCAAGCCCAACCCGGCCTGGCGCCTGGACCACCAGGGCATCTTGTCGGACAGCCACGGCGATCTGCTCACCAGCGGACTGGGCTGGGCGGTGTGGGCTGACGGACGGGTCAAGTTCACCACCGGCGGGGGTCTGCCGACCAAGGTGCGCGACGTCGCGGTGGCGCCCGACATCACCGGGCTTCTCGCGTCGGGCGTGTTACCCGAAGGTGCCCACCTGGCACTGATCACCCGTCGCGGCAAGGTGCTTCGCATCGACCCCGCAACGGTCAACCCGCAGGGGGCGGCCGGCAACGGTGTCGCCGGGGTGCGACTGGCCGCCGACGGCGACGAGGTGATCGCCGCGCTGCCGATCACCGGCGACGACACGGAGGCGATCCTTTCGACGGCGGCGAAAGGGTGGAAAGTGACCGCCTGCAACGATATTCCGGTCAAGGGACGCGGCGGCGGCGGGGTTGGGTTTCACCCGTTCGTCGCCGGCGAAGACATACTGCTGTCGGCGGCGATCTCCCCCACCGGCTTCACCCGCAACGGTAGGAAGGTCCGGGCGGAGAACCGCGCGAAGTCGTCGTCGAAGGGAACCCCGGACGGGGTGGTCCCGGCGATCATCCAGTAGTTGACAGGGGCAGCTCCGTGCACCCAAACATGACGTTCGCGTGACCGCAGCCCGATCGGGTCGACTCGTCGGCCCGACGACCGCCGCACTGAGACGTGTCCGCAGCTGATCTCCCCGCCCACCAACGCCGGCTTCCGATGGGAATACAGGACGCTCTGTGGCTGGAGATGGACAGGCCGACCAATGCCATGGTGGCCGACGTCGCGGTGTGGACCGCAGAACCCGTCGACCTCGGTCTGCTGCGGGAGGCGATCGTCGAACGGCTCGTCGAGCGCTATCCGGTGTTTCGCAGCAGGGCGGTTCGCGACGGAAACGGTGATTGGTGCTGGGAGCCGGACCCAGACTTCGATATCGCCAACCACTTCAGCGCCGCCACCCTCGCCAGCCCGGACGACCCGCGGTGCATGCATGCCCTGGTCGCCGCGCATCGCGCCGAGTTGCTCGACAGCGGCCGGCCCCTGTGGCGGTTGATCTGCGTCGAGCGCTACCGCGGTGGGAGCGCGATGATCCTGCGCAGCCACCACGCGGTGGCCGACGGCATGCGGATGGTCCAGCTGGCGATGAGCCTGTTCGACGCCTCCCCGCAGGGCGGGGCGATCCTGGGCCCGGCGGTAGCCCAGTACGGCGCTGTGTCCCAGCCAGCCGGTCCGGTGCCATCACGGCTGCGCCGTGCCACCGCCGAACTCACCACGGTCGCGCAGACGGCCGGCCGGTCGCTGGCGGAGGTGCCGGGTAGACGGGCCGCCGGTACCGGGCGGCCAGCGCGGCATGCCGCCCGGCTGGGCCGCTTCGCGCTGCGAAACCCGTTGGGGGCGCTGCACTCCTTGCTGCATGGTCTTCGGAGGGCGGTATCCGGGGTCGCGGCGACGCTGCGGCGGGCCCTGCCTGGCGGGGGCGCGCTGGCCGGCCTCCTGGCCGCTGCCCCCGGCGATCTGGATACCGTCCGCAAGTTCGTCCTGGGCACCCTCAACGACGTGAGCATCTGGACCGGACCGGCAAGCGGCTCCAAGGGCGTCGCCTGGTCGTCCCCCCTGTCGCTGCCCGCAGTGAAGGCCGTCGCCAAGGCTCACGGCTGCACCGTCAACGACGTCCTGGTGGCCACCGTTGCCAGTGCGCTACACGACTACCTGCGATCGCGGGACGCCCATTGCGCATCAGTGGCGTTCATGGTGCCGGTCAACCTCAAGCCGCTCGACCTGAGCCTGCCGGAGACGCTGGGCAACGAGTTCGCGCTCGTACAATTGGAGTTGCCCACCGATGAGCCCGATCCCGTCGCGGTGCTGGCGATCGCCCGGCGGCGGATGAACCGCATCAAGAACGGCAATGAGGCCGCGGTCGCGTTCAGGCTGCAGGAGGTGATCGCCGGATTCAGCCGGACCCTGTACGAGGCGTCGGTGGAACTGTTCACCAACCGCACGCTCGGGGTGCTCACCAACGTGCCCGGACCGCCGATCCCGGTCTACCTGGCCGGTGCGCTGGTGGAGGGAATCGCCGGCTGGGCCCCGGTCTCCGGAGACCAGCCGATGAGCTTCAGCATCTGCAGCTACAACGGTAACGTCGTGGTGGGCATCGCCTGCGACACCGAACTGGTACCCGGCTACGAGGGCATCGTCGACGGCTTCGCCGCCGCCTTCGGCCGGTTGGTGGCACGCACTCCCGGAGTTGGCGCGACGGCCGGTGTATGAACCACCCGCAACCGGACGCCGCGGACCCCCTGCAGACTCTTGACCGCGGACTGCACCTAGGTCATCTGCGCGCCGGCCAACGTCCCGGCAGCTCAGAGGTCAGCCCCTCCCCGACGTCGCCGGAGCCTTCTTATTCCCTTTCGCGCGCCCTCGATCCGGTTCCGGGGGCACTCTTCTATATTCCAGGGGCACTTTTCTATTCGGTATCGCCGAAACGTCCGGCTGGGCTAGTATCACATGCCGGTGGGTGCTGATTCCGAAGTCAAACGCTCTGTCGGAGCGAAGCTGGGCCTGTGGCTCATCACCACCATCCCTTCCTGGCTGCTGCTGAGTTCCATCGTCATCCTGGTCGCCGGAGGGGCCACCATCGTCGGCCTTCTGGTTCGCCGGTCATTTCCGATGCTGAGAACCGACCAGCACAATGACGCCTTGAAATTCGCCTACGGTGTGATCGGTTTCGTCTACGCCTTCTTCGTCGGCTTCATCGTCTCCGGGCTGTGGTCCCAAGTCGCTACCGCGGACAACTTGGTGAGGGCGGAGGTCGCGGCGGGAGTCCAGATCGCCCGGGATCGTTTTGCCTTCAACCCCGCCGATCAGCAACGGATCCTCAACAACCTCAGGGAATACGAGCAGGCCGCCCGCGCCGAATGGCCCCTGGCGTCCCGCGGCGAGTTCTCCGCGGATGCCGATCGGGCACTCAAGCAGCTGTACACGACGGTTCGGGAAATCCAGCCGGAGACCGACGCGCAGAAGACTTTTCTGAGCACCACGGTCTCCAACCTCGAGGCGATGAGCGAGGGCAGGACCGAGCGACTGAGTCAGGCCAAAACCCACCAGGGAATCAAATGGCCACTGTGGTTGGTCGTGGGCCTGACGAGTAGCCTCGTTGTCGCTGCCGCCGTCACCTACGGCGTGGAGAGTGCGCGGCTGCATCACACGGTGGTGATCACCGTCAGCGGCCTGGTGGCGGTCATTCTCTTCCTCGTCCTGGATCTGTCCTTCCCCTACCTCGGGGACATCGCGACACCGCCACCTCCCGAGCACACCGGCCTGCACCACCCGATCAAACCCGGTAGGTGACGGACGGCGCGGAAGCCGATGATGGACCGGTCACGCCTACGAGGGTGCCCCGATCAAGATCACCGTGCTGGTCGCCGATGCGGGGCTGCACATCCGGAACCACTACATGCCGACCCAGGCCTACCGTTCGGCCTTGGAGGCCGCGGGGTTCACCGACGTGGTCGTCCGAGATCCGGAAATTTCCCGGGAAGCCCTTGCCGCGCACGAATCGGGGTTCCGGAATGCGATGATCGACCGGCCGGTCTTCTCCCTCATCGATTGCCGGAAGACCTGACGATAAAGATCCTGGAAAGCCTGGAAAGGAAGCCCACCTTGACGCGAGCGATCTTCTCGGTTCCCAAGCCGCGAAACCCGGCGGGGCGGTCAGCCGTCGTGGATGTGCGGGATACCGCGCGAAGTCATCGGCAGACGTGCGTGGGGGGACTCCGATGAGTTCGGGCGCTACCGCGCCGGACCCGGGTGGGGCGATGCCCCGGGGCGCGATCTATCTGCTCGGACTGATCGGCGGCCTCCAGTTGCTGGATCCGGCCGTCGCGAACACCGCCATCGTCGAGGCGGGGAAGGCACTGGAATTCACCGCTTCCCAGCGCGCACTCGGTGCCAGCATTTCTACTCTCGCTCTCGCCGCGACGGTGCTGGCGGCGGGTGTGGCGGCAGATCGCCTCGGGCGCCGAGGCGTCCTCATCGCATCGATGCTGCTCGCCGTTGTCGGCGACGTGATTGTCGCGATCGCCCCGCAGACCGAGGTCTACCTGGCCGGACGTGCCCTGGCCGGCATCGGTCTGGGCGCGGCGCTCGCGGCGACCTTCGCCTACGTGCGCTTCGTCACGCCGGCGCCGAAAGTCACTGCGGCTCTGGGCCTCTGGAGCGCCGTCATGATCGGTCTGCTGATCGTGGGATCGATGATCGGCGGGGCAGTCGCTCTTAGTTCGTGGCGGGTCGCGATGCTTCTGGTGCCGGTGCTGGGCCTGCTACTCGTCGTCTTCGTTCCTCGCGTGCTGCCGGTGATGCCCCGATCCGGGCAGGGGCGGGTCGACTACTTGGGCCTGGTGCTCGTCGGGGCCTCCACGGTGTCGCTGCTCTACGGCCTCAGCCAGGCGGCCACCTCGCTCGCTTCCCCGAAGTTCTACGTGCCGGTCGTTGCGGGAATCGCCGGCTACGCGCTTTTCGGCTCTGTCGAACTGCGCAGCAAAGCCCCGGCATTCCCGATCAAGCTGTTCGCGAGCGGTGTCTTTGTCGCCGCGGTGGTCGCGGGCGTTGCCTGGAACTTCGCCCAGGCGGTCGTTCAGTTGTCGACGAGCAACCTCTGGCAGTACACCAAAGCGGTGTCGACCTTCCAGGTGACGGTGCTACAGCTCCCGATGCTGCTTGTGCTGCTTGCGGTTTCGGTGCTGGTGGGCAATTACCTGGCCAAGCGTGGCGACCGGTTGCGCCGGGTCCTCGGTCTTGGCTTCGTGTGCTGCGTGCTCGGCCTGCTGCTCATGGTCGTCGCGAAAAACGACTGGCCCGCGTGGGTGATCGTTCCGGGCGCTGTCGTCGTCGGGATCGGCCTGGCCCTGATCTCGATTCCCCAATCGGCGATGTTCGTCGCCGAGGCGCCGGCCGACTACCTCGGTTCAGTGACCTCGTTCCGGACGACCATCGGCCAGGTCGGCTATGCGGCGGGTCTGGCTCTGAGCGTGGTCTTTGTACAGGTATTCGGCCACGCACGCTTCGCCGGGGAATTGCAGAAGGAAGGACTTGCCACCCCCTCGCAAGTCGCCGCCGGGATAGACGAGGTCCGTCAGTTCGCCCACGACCAGGTGCAGCCCACCACCGCCGCCGGGCGCGCAGCTGTGGAGGCGGCGGAGAAGGCCTACACCCAGGGCTTCGACATCACGATGATCGTCTCAGCGGCGATTATCGGGGTGATGGGCCTGGCCGCGATCCTCGTGATGGGTCCACCCGCTTCCGAAGCAGGCCAACGGAACGCCGGGGCGCCGATCTGAGGTCCGCCGATGATGCCGGCCAGGACTGGGGGACACGTATGCCCGTCCCGATCGGCTCACCCCCGGAACAGGGCCCCATTTCAAGCGTGGTGGTCCCGGCTGGGATCGAACCAGCGACCTTCCGCGTGTGAAGCGGCCTGAATAGCCGCTGACCTGCGTTTATTGCGCGCGCACGCGACGCATGCAACGCATTGACCTCGCTAAATGAACCGGGCCGATTTCTGAAACGGACACGGACCGGACACGGGTTCTGGACCCCGAACGGGAAAGCCCCCGGCAGCTCCATCTCTAGCCAGAAGCGCTGCCGAGGGCCCCGGAAGGGTCTTCCATGCCTTCGTCATTCATGGTGCCAGACGACTCTGTCACCAACAACAACTCTGCCCTGGCACCAGCCGCGGCGCGCATCCTTACGCCGCAGGCCGCGGCCGACGTAGGCGGTCGAAGCGCGTGCGCCAGCGAAAGCGCGCAGGCCGCCGAAGCGGCGGCTGACGAGTCGTGCGCGCCG